>JAEUVL010000182.1 GCA_016786965.1 Chitinophagaceae bacterium | reverse complement strand
TTGCCTGGCTTCCAGGGCCGGGAAACTTAAAAAATTATTCCTGAACTTCGTAGTCATTCATTAAGCAGGTTCTTTATATTGCTATTAGCTTACCTTTCCACTACTATATTCAGCCATCATCCGCATTTTTAAGCAACACTTGATTTTTCGCTTGTGTTTTTTTAACTTAGAAGGGAAGATTGTACCATTTGAAACTTATGTGATTTTCCAGATCCGCTACCAAAGACGATTGGGATAAACAGTGATAGTGTATTGAATATATTCTGCATGAATTATTCCTGAGAAGAAAATTAAACAACGTAGCGAGCATGGATAAGTATATTAAAATGGTATATGTTGATGACGCAGACATTGAAACCATCAAATTCGAAAAGGCGGTTAAGGAGTTTAAGGAAATTAAACTCTTAGGATGTTTCACAGATGCTGAATCAGCTATCGAATTCTGTAGTATCAATAAACCTGATCTTGCATTGGTTGATATAGTATTGCCAGGGAACAGCGGGATATGGCTGGCGGAAAAATTGAAGGAAATTGACGTACCATTCGCTTTAATTAGCTCCCACCCCAACTATGCTTTTGATGCTTTTAAGATCGCGGCGCTGCACTATATTCCTAGACCTATTACCGCACTGGCCATCCGGGAACTTATTGAACGCTTTAAGAAGGCAAAAACTCAAAAAGTGGCCACTAAAGAGCCTTCTGGAGACCAACTGGCAGGTCTTTACCCTAAGCGGATATATGTCAACACACAAAAACAAATTCTGATCCTTCAACTGGAGCATGTCATTTATATTGAAGCCGAAGGATCCTATACCAACTTTCACCTTACAGACGGCAGAGTAATAGTAAGTGGAAAGAATTTAAAAAAATATTCTGACCAGATTGAACTAAATCCCGACTTTGTTAAAATTCACCGTAGTTATATAATTAACCAAAGTCATCTTCAATCTATTAATAAGAAAAAACTCGAAATGACTTTCCTGTTTAAAAATAAAAAGGAAATAAAGTTGGCAACGTTCAGGAGAAGTGAATGGATGGATAAGTTTATGTAAGAGGATGCCTTAATTATTGGCCTTATTTTATTGTCACCAGCAGACTCCAAAAAAAATGCAAAATTCTGCTCATCAAAGACTTGCAGAATTTTGCCTCGTATGCAATTGTATTCAGCGGAGAGGGTGGGATTCGAACCCACGGTACAGTTTAACCCGTACGACGATTTAGCAAACCGTTCCTTTCGGCCACTCAGGCACCTCTCCATAGAAGGGAGGCAAAAATAAAGATAACGGATAAGAAATCCCAAAAACAAATTCCAAATTCCCGAAAAAACAAATCCCAAACTCCAGCACTGGGGTTTGGGACTTCAATTATTTGGGGGCTATTGGTTACATAGCAGCCAGTTGCACTTTTTGCTGTAGTTCTAATACATTCTCTCTGAATACACCATCTGTATCCATCAGGTCTTTGACCGTTTGACAGGAATGGATGACGGTGGTATGGTCACGACCGCCGAAATGCTCACCAATGGTTTTGAGAGAGTTCTTTGTAAAAGCCTTGGCAAGGTACATTGTAATTTGCCGGGCCTGTACGATCTCTCTTTTGCGGGTCTTTTGCAGGAGTTTATCGTAAGACACATCGAAATACTCGCAAACCATTTTCTGAATGGTTTCGATCGTTATTTCTTTACTGGATGATTTTACAAAATTTCGTAACACTTTCTTGGCTAGGTCTAAGTCAATTTCTCTCCTATTTAGCGAAGATTGTGCCAACAGTGAAATTAGGGCCCCTTCCAGCTCCCTTACGTTGTTGCTAATATTGTAGGCTATGTACTTGACTACTTCTTTAGGCATTTCCAGCCCGTCATTCTTCATTTTTTTCTCCAGTATCTCAATCCGGGTATCATACTCCGGCACCTGCAGGTCGGCACTAAGCCCCCAGCGGAACCGGCTGAGGAGTCTTTCCTGTACTCCGTCCAGATCTTTAGGTGACTTATCGGAGGTCAATATCAATTGCTTATGAGACTGGTGCAAATGATTGAAGATAGCGAAGAAAGCGTCCTGTGATTTCTCTGCCTTGGCAAAGAACTGCACATCATCTATGATTAATACGTCAATAAGCTGGTAAAAGTGAATGAAGTCATTTATCGCATTATTGCGGCTGTGGTCCATGAACTGGTTGATGAATTTTTCAGAACTCACATACAATACCACTTTATTAGGGTGAAGCCTTTTTACTTCATTTCCGATGGCCTGCGCCAGGTGGGTTTTGCCTAATCCAACGCCACCGTAGATCACCAGTGGGTTGAAAGAATTGGCGCCGGGTTTCTCGGCTACGGTTTTGCCGGCACGGCGGGCTACCCGGTTGCAATCACCTTCTATAAATGCTTCGAATGTATAAATGTGGTTAAGCTGCGGGTCGATCTGCATCTTTTTTAGACCCGGTATAACGAAGGGGTTCTTTACTGGATTGTTTATGACTAAAGGGAAATCCATTTCGTTATTTGAAAATGTTTTAAAACCCTGACCGCTTACGTCCATCGTAACAGGTTTGTTCTTGCTGTTACCACTGTCCACCATGATGCGGTATTCGAGACGGGCCTCTTTGCCCAATTCTCTTTTCAATGTCTTCGCTAATAAATTTACGTAATGTTCTTCCAAATACTCGAAAAAGAATTGGCTGGGAACCTGGATCACTAATACATTATTCTTTAATGATACCGGGTGGATGGGTTCGAACCAGGTTTTGTAATGCTGCCATTCAACAATGTCTTTGATGATTTTTAAACAATTGGTCCAGATTTTTTCAGCATTCTTCTCCATCAGATTAGTAAGCAGTTTATACCGTGTTAACTATAGTTGTTCTTCCTGAATTGTCCAAAAAAAATCTTCACACTATGTCAGTAAAAAAAGTTGGACAGGACGGCGAATATCACCATTTCTTTTATAAAAAAAAATTTTTACCCACCTCATTTTTGTGAAACAGAAATATTGTGATTTTGAGCCAATTTTTTCCCGGAAAATTTGGAAAATTCAAAATCTAACCTACCTAAAATTATACCCGCAAAGCCTACCTGGTTTACTACGACATCATCTCCTTTTTTATTCTTATATTCTGTTGGAGCATCCAGGAAAGTATGTGTATGGCCTCCTATGATCAGATCAATATTTTCCGACTCCTTTGCCAGAATCTCATCACTCACTGTATTACTTCCTTTATACTGATAACCGAGATGTGATAAGCAGATAACCATATCGCATCCTTTATCTTTTCGAAGTATGGCCGCTGTTTCGTTTGCCTTCACCACCGGATCAAGATATTTAGTAGCACCAAACAATGAATCCGGTATCAGTCCTTTGCCTTCTATGCTTACACCAAATACACCGATCCTTAATCTTCCTTTTTTAAATATTTTATACGGCACTGTTTTATTCTCCATTGGTGTACCGGTAAAATCGTAGTTGGCCACCAGCATCGGAAAGTTTGCATGATTGGTCAGTTGCAGGGCCAGGTTTTCCATTCCTGCATCAAAATCATGATTGCCAATTGTGCAGGCATCATACCCCATGTTCGACATAGCTTTTATCTCGGGCTCCCCTTTATATATGTTGAAATATGGAGTACCCTGAAAAATATCTCCTGCATCCAGCAGCAATACATGTTCTTCTTCCCCTCTTATTTTATTAATAAGTTGCGCCCTGCCTGCTATGCCACCCAGGCCCTGGTTTCGGCCGCCATCCATAGGAAAGGGCTCCAACCGGCTGTGCGTATCATTAGTGTGTAATATCGTCAGCCTTAGGGGGCTGAGATATTCTGCCGCCTGCAATAACGAAGGGCCGGCCACAAAGGCACCGGCTGTTAAAGCAGCCTGCCTGATAAACTTACTTCTACTCAGCATTGGTAACCCGGTTTTCTATGTTAGCATTGATGTTCTTTCCCTGGTTTTTCAACTTCTTAATATAATCAAGGATGGCATCCCGCATCAGGTAGCCATTGGTTATCTGAGGTACATTGCGTAGCATGTCAGCATTATCACCACCGTTGGCAATAAAATCCGAATTAGCAATAGTATACATCGCTTCCGGATCAAGCGGCTTCCCTCCTATACTTACATTTACTGCCTTCTTATTTTGTAGTTGCATGGTCATACCTGCCACGGGCCAGCCGCCTTTTGCAGCCATCAGGTCAAGCATCTGTTGCAAAACAGTTCCTTTAATCTTTTGCAGGATAAGGAGGTTATCAAACGGCATCAGTTCAAATATCTTGCCTGTTGTAACATTGCCAGCAGGTAATTGTGTTAATCGTATGCCACCAAAATTTACAAAAGCAATATCCACCTGTGTGTTATACTTCTCACGGGCCATTATAAGAAAAGCATCTACCATAAAATTCCCCAGCGTACATTCTGGTTGTTTTTTATCCAAACTAATATCAGCAATGCCTACCACGTCATTCATAGTCTTATTTACATTCTCACTATAAGGTCGTAAAAAGGCAAGCTGTACAGAATCCTTTGGCTCTGCTTCATTGATACGATAAGTCTTGTACTGAAGTGTTTGGGTTTGATAAGAAGTATTGCATGACAATCCTAAAAAGACAAGGATCAATAGCGGAAGTGCAAAAATGGAAGTTCTTCTCATAACAGGTGTTCTCGTTTGAAGGTATTAATATTTTATTGCTGTAACAAGGATTTAAAAAAATTAATCCCGGTTTTTTCTTTGCATCTTTACAGCCAGTTTTCAGGATAAAAACCTGACAGTATGCAAAAGACCATTTCCCTGAAGCTGCTTCCCTCTGAAGCGGCCAATGAAACCCTGGTAAAAAAGTACCTTGCAAAGGCGGAAGCTGTTAAAGAGTCTGCCATTTCAGGCTATTTTATCGTAAAGCAATCGATTGATGCCCGCAGCAGGCAGCCCTGGATCAACCTTTCCCTTCATACATTCATCAATGAACCCTTTCATAAAAGAAAGAATATGTCCTTTCAATTTAAGGATGTAAACCAGGCTTCAGAACGGGTTATAATAATAGGTGCCGGGCCTGCTGGTTTGTTTGCCGCCCTTCGCCTGATAGAATCGGGCATACAACCTGTGATCCTGGAAAGGGGGAAAGACGTAAGAGCCCGCAGAAGGGATCTCGCTATATTAAATAAGGAAGGCGAAGTAAACCCGGAAAGCAATTATTGTTTCGGCGAAGGCGGTGCCGGCACTTACAGCGACGGCAAACTATATACCCGCAGCAGCAAACGGGGTGATATAAGCCGCATTCTTAATCTCTTTGTCCATTTTGGTGCAGAGGAACAAATATTATATGAAGCACATCCGCATATAGGCACCAACAAGCTGCCCCATATCATTACTGCTATGCGAAAACAAATAGTGGACTGCGGTGGTAAATTCCTTTTTGAAAAAAAAGTGACAGATTTCATTATTCATAACAATGAAATGAAAGGAGTAAGAACGGCTGATGGAAATACATTTGAAGCCGATTCTGTCATTCTGGCCACCGGCCATTCAGCACGGGACGTCTTCGAACTGCTTCACACTAAGAAAATCCTGATTGAGGCAAAACCTTTTGCACTCGGTGTTCGGGTGGAGCATCCACAATCACTGATCGACAGTGCGCAGTATCATTGCGAAATACGGGGTGATTTTTTACCACCTGCTTCTTACAGTTGGGTACAGCAGGTAGAAGGCAAGGGAGTCTTTTCCTTTTGTATGTGCCCCGGCGGCATCATTGCACCTGCAGCCACCTCTCCCGGCGAACTGGTGGTGAATGGCTGGAGCCCTTCCAAACGTAACAATCCCTATGCTAACAGTGGAATTGTGGTAACAGTGGAAGAGAAGGACGCTATTAAGGCAATTAAAACTAATCAGCTGACACTTAATAATACTGACAGCCCATTACTCCTAATGGAATTTCAAAGATCCGTTGAACAAAAAGCATTTAATGCTGGAGGCGGCAAATTTGTGGCACCGGCACAGCGGCTGGTTGATTTCACGGAGAATAAGGTATCTGCTACACTACCCAATTGTTCTTATCTGCCCGGATTACATTCTTTTTCCTTAAAGGAAGTATTGCCTGGGTTCATTCACCAATGCCTGCAACAGGCTTTTAAAGACTATGGGAAAAAAATGAAAGGCTACCTGACCAACGAGGCAGTAGTAGTGGCCACAGAATCGAGGACCTCATCTCCGGTTCGTATTCCCAGGGATGCAACCACTTTGCAACACCCCCAAATAAAAAACCTGTACCCATGTGGTGAGGGTGCAGGTTATGCAGGCGGTATTGTAAGCGCTGCAATGGATGGTGAAAGGGTGGCGGCTTTAATAAGCCTTACTCTGAAATAGCTTTTACTGCTTGATTATCGGATATGTTTTCTGCATCGAATTCATATCAATAAACTTAATAAAATATTGCCCCCTTGGCAATCTGCTTATATCCAATTGTAATGCTTGAGTATTACTGTTTACAGCCCATCTGCCGCATTCTTTTCCATCTGCTGATATAATAGAAATCTGGTTGGTTTTTACTAAACCCCCAAAGTTTATATTTACCTTATCCTGTACAGGATTGGGATATAAAGTAACGCTGCCTGCCGAGCAGGTATTAGCAGCAAATATGATGGATGAATAATAATAATTTCCGTTTAGTAAGATCGCCTTTATCCGGTAGTAGCTGGAGGCTTTAAATGACTTATCGGTATAATTATAAAGAGCAGACTGACCAGCTTCCACAATAGCCAATTTCTCAAAATTCTCCCTGTCCAGCGATTTTTCTACCTGGTATTCCCTTACCTTCTGGTAATCGTCATCCTTCCACTGAATAAACTGCTCACAGTTTTTATTCTGGGTGGTAAGATCAAGGAATTTTACATCCAGTATCAGATCGGTGTGAAAAATACCTGGAGCAGATGCCATATCCATTCCTCCGTCTGCATTAGTGGTCGTTCTTGGAAAGTAAGTATTGTTAGTGTAATTGAGTAGTTGTGCGCTGGTCGTGGCAGTCACATCATTGCCCATCAGGGCATATCCATATACTTTTTGCATAGCAGTGATACCAAGGTCGCTGAAGCGGATAAACACTGACTTGATAGCCTGTGTTGGCACTAGTGAGAAAGGGCGAAGGGCATTATCACCCGCATCTTTACGCATTACATAAGTAGAGGCATTCATAATGACTGAACCATAGGCGGAGGCCGCAACTGATAAAACAGGTCCGAAAGATGTTGGGTTACCATTTACATCAATACCAGTAATAGCAGCAATTTTAAAAGGGTCGTTGCCTCCTCTTTCTGCAATTACAAAACCAGCTGAAGTTAATCCAGTGGTGGCAATACCTGTTTTATATACAAAGTCAACCCTTTCTATGTTATTATGTGTAAGGTCGGAACCTGCATCATTATTAAACACATTATCACTGCCCCGGTTGATATAACCTTCTTTCATCACCCTTTCCATATATGAATAACCTGATACCTGTGGGAAAGCGATGGGGAAGTTCATCTTAAACGTAACGTTATCTATTGATGAAGGCCCCTGGCAATAAATATGCTGCTTGTTGCCACCTGTGGTTTCCCATGCATTGGAAACACGCCTTAAAATAACAGTATCAAAATAGGAGAACCTTACATAAGACTTGCCCGACATAGAAAATCCGACAATATCCACATTCCCGGTATTGTTGTAGCCAACAGTATAACTAGTACTGGGCAAAACGCCATTTACACTGCCAGAATGCGCCGCAATTGACTGGCTGGCTGTTCCGCCAGATACCACAACCGTGGACACAGTAGAAACGCTATTGATTGGTATTTGTGCGATAGTAGTGACGGGTGTTAATACCATGCATATTGCTATGCAGATTACGGAGTAAGTTTTCATTAAGTACAGATTTTCTACTACAAACGTAGAGAGTAAATCCTGCGTTTCAAATAGTAAAATCACCAGGAGAGAATGAATGTTTACTAAGGAATTTTACCATTTAAACAATCAACAATTTATATATCAATCAGTTAAACGTATCAAATAGCAGTCAACTAATATTTGCCTCTATAAGCTGAGTTTATATAAATGAGATATGCTTCTTTATTAAAATGCATTTGTCCGGTATAAAAGCAATTCACCACCCATTTTGGGCCGTTGGCCGGAAATAAGTGCTCGTTCCAGCAGGAAAACTAATTTTACACCCCAAATCAACTCATTATGCCGATCCTGGAACTACAGAA
>JAEUVL010000132.1 GCA_016786965.1 Chitinophagaceae bacterium | reverse complement strand
AGACACCATCGAAAAATTAGGCTTTGGCAAATGCCGCCTGTCAATTGCAGTACCCAAAAGTGGCCCCTTACAATCACTTGATTCGCTGAATGGCAAAAAAATTGCCACCAGTTATCCCTTCATCCTCTCCCGCTTTCTTTCTGAGAAAAAAATAACGGCCTCCATTCATGAGATCAGTGGCTCAGTGGAAATAGCGCCAAAGATCGGCCTCGCAGATGCCATCTGCGACCTGGTAAGTTCCGGCAGCACCCTTTTCACCAACGAGCTGAAAGAGATAGAGACCATCCTGTTATCAGAAGCCGTATTGATCAGCAACAAAGATCTTTCCGCACCAAAAAAACAAATACTGGAAAGCCTCCTGTTCCGCATTCGCTCTGTCAAAAAAGCAAAGAACAATAAGTATGTATTGCTGAATGCGCCCAACAATAAGCTCGAAACCATCTGCGGCTTATTACCCGGTATGAAAAGCCCCACCATTCTGCCACTGGCAGAATCGGGATGGAGCTCCGTTCATTCCGTAATAAATGAAACTGATTTTTGGAATGTTATCGAACAATTAAAAGCCAACGGCGCACAGGGCATCCTGATTATCCCCATCGAAAAAATGATCGTATGATGAACCTGTATACATATCCCGACAAAAAAATATGGGCTGAGATACTAAAAAGGCCCGTCACTGATACCCCTAAAATGGAAAGGTCAGTGAGGAAGATAATGCAGAAAGTAAAAGCTAAAGGTGACAAAGCCTTAATAAAATTCACCAAAGAATTTGATGGTATAAAGCTGAAAGAACTGGCAGTACCTGAACATGAAATAGAAAACGCAGGCACACTGCTATCCGATGACTTAAAAGCAGCTATACAACAGGCCAGCAAGAATATTGAAACCTTTCATACCGCTCAGAAAGAAGCAGTACAAAAGATTGAAACAATGCCGGGTGTCGTTTGCTGGCGGCAGGCTGTACCCATTGAAAAGATTGGCTTGTATATTCCGGGAGGCTCAGCTCCGCTGTTTTCCACTGTTTTAATGTTGGCCATACCCGCACAACTTGCAGGATGTAAAGAAATAATTCTTTGCACACCACCTGCTAAAGACGGCAGTATCAATCCTGCCATTTTATTTGCAGCCAGCCTGTGCGGAGTCACAAAGATTTTCAAAACAGGCGGTGCACAGGCCATTGCGGCAATGGCCTATGGAACAGCCACCATCCCAAAGGTCAGCAAGATATTCGGGCCCGGCAACCAGTATGTAACAATGGCCAAACAATTGGTACAACAGGAAGGAGTGGCAATAGACATGCCCGCCGGCCCATCCGAAGTATTGGTAATAGCTGATGAAACAGCCATACCCGCATATGTAGCAGCCGATCTGTTATCGCAGGCAGAACACGGGCCAGATTCGCAGGTGATCTTAGTTACCACCGCTGAATCTGTCGCACACAACGTCATCGAAGCTGTAAAAGAGCAGTTGGAAAAACTTCCCCGGAAACAAACAGCCAGGAAAGCTTTACAAAACAGCAAAGCCATTATTGTCAACGATCTTGCTGAAGCCATCGCCCTTTCTAATGTATATGCACCGGAACACCTCATCCTCTCTTGCAGCAATGCAGAAGAGACCGCAAACCTGGTAACAGCAGCAGGCTCTGTATTCATTGGTAATTATTCTCCCGAAAGTGCAGGAGATTATGCCAGCGGCACCAACCATACATTGCCTACAAACGGGTATGCCACCATGTACAGCGGAGTTTCAGTAGATAGCTTTGTAAAAAAGATCACTTATCAGCAGCTCACAAAAGAAGGCCTGGTAAACATCAGCAATACCGT
>JAEUVL010000124.1 GCA_016786965.1 Chitinophagaceae bacterium | reverse complement strand
CTGAACCTGGCCGATCCTTCAATTACCAATCCGGAAGAGATCACAGCAAGAAAAAAATCGCTGGGCATCCTTGCCGTTAATATGGAAATACTGGAACGCCAGGATAGCTTGCAGCGCATAGCTGCCATGCCGGAAGAAGAGCGAAGGGAGTTTGTGAAAAAAATGGTCAAGCAGATACGGAAAGCCCAGGGACTGAAAGACGAAGGCACCCTGACAACCGGTAACCCCATCGTTACCCCTACTCTTTTCCCCACAAATAATACTGCCCCAAAAGGTGAATGGTACTTTTATAACAGCACCTACCGCAGTCGTGGGCAGGCCGAGTTCAAAACAAGATTTGGTAACAGACCCAATGTAGATAACTGGAGAAGAAGTGCCACCATCATTGCCGGTATGCAGGCAAATAACCAGCAACAGAACCAGGAACGGGGCAGTTCCCAATCCGGAAGCGGCGAGGCTACTTTTGACGGGCTGTATGACAACCTGCCGCTCACCCCTGAAAAATTAAAAATATCAAACGACTCTGTACAAAATGCATTGTTTGCACTTGGTAAAGTGTATGTTCAGGAAATAGAGAATTGTACCCGCGGCACGGAGACACTGGAAAGCCTTCGCACCCGTTTCCCTGAATTCAACCCCATGGACGAGGTATTATTCAACCTCTATTATTGCTACAATAAAAACGGGGAAACAGCAAAAGCAGCCGCTATTAAAAAACTGATGGCGGAAAAACACAGCAGCAGCAATCTTACCACCATCGTTACTACGGGCAAAGACCCTAAATCGAAAACAGCCAATACTGACGCTACCAAAAAATATGAAGCTATTTACGATCTTTTCATTGAGGGGAAGTTTGAACAGGCCATTAAAGAAAAGAAAACAGCTGACAGTATCTATGGAAAAAACTATTGGACACCACAGTTGCTTTACATCGAAGCGGTTTATTATATTAAACAGAGAAATGACAGCACAGCTGTAACTGTATTGAATTCTATTATTACAGAATTTCCCAACACACCGCTGTCTGCCCGTGCGGCCAATATGCTGAATGTGCTGGGACGCAGGGCACAAATAGAGGAAGAACTAAGAAATATGGTCGTGACCCGTGCTACTGATACCACTATCGGGAAAACAATAATTCCGGTTGTGACAAAACCTGTGAGAGACACCGTAAGAACAATTACTAACCCGGTCGTAAATAACACCAACCCGATACGGCCGGTTATTGATTCCTCCGGTGCAAGACCTGTGACGCCATTGGTAACAAATAATACAGCCTTCACCCATGCTGCCAATGACCCTCACTATGTAATACTGATCCTTAATAAAGTGGACCCTGTGTTTTCTAACGAGGCCAGGAATGCATTCAACCGGTACAACAGGGAGACTCATTACAATAAGACCTACTCAATTGACCTGTTTGAACTGGATACTGAAAACCGCTTATTACTCATAGCGCCTTTTCCCAATGCGCTGGAGGCTATTGCTTACATTGATAAAGCAAAACCGAAAACAGCAACAGAGATCCTGCCCTGGCTAAAGGGTGGCAAATACAGTTATTCCATACTTACCAATGCCAATTTTGATCTGCTAAAAGGCAATAAGAACCTGGAAGCCTATAAAGCTTTTCTGAACCAATACTACCCTGGCAGGTTTTAATTGCTTTGGAGATATTTTTACGCAGTGCCAGTATATATACGGGAACAAATACAACTAACCAGGATTATGTTTCTTTCCCTTTTTTGGCAAAAAATTAATTCCCGGCCCAAGAATTGCCGCAAACTAATTGCTTAATTTCGGCTTTCTTTTTTCGGGCAGTGCAGTATTGCATCACCTCAACCATTCATTACTTATGAAAAGAGCTGTTCGTATTTTCTGGCGCATTTTTGCAGGCGGCTTAATAGCGTTTATCCTGCTTCTTTTGCTGGCCAATTTTGGCGTGTTTGGTAAAATGCCTTCATTGGAAGACCTGGAAAACCCTTCCATTCTCCAGGCATCTGAAGTATATGCTGAAGATGGCACCCTGATGGGAAAATATTACCGGGAAAACGGTAACCGCAGTGTGGTAAAATACAAAGACATTTCTCCTCATATTATTAACGGGTTGATCGCTACAGAAGATAAGCGATTCCATTCCCACTCAGGAATAGACCTGAAAGGTACCCTGCGGGCTGTACTTACCCTTGGTATACAGGGAGGCGGAAGTACCATCACACAGCAGTTGGCCAAAGCTCTTTTGGACCAGGGAAGGGTAAGCGGCATAAAAAGAATGATCGAAAAATTAAAAGAGTGGATCATCGCTGTAAAACTGGAGAAGAATTTTACCAAAGAAGAGATCATAGCCCTATACCTTAACACTGTTCCTTATTCCGATAACGTATTTGGCATCCGCAACGCATCCCGCACCTTCTTTCAAAAAGAACCAGACCGGCTTACGGTGGATGAAGCAGCCCTTTTGGTTGGTATGATCAACGGTCCGGGTGTTTATAATCCCCGGAAGTATCCTAAATCGGCCATGGATCGCAGAAATCTGGTTATTAGCAGGATGCAGGAAAACGGCAGCGTTACTGCCGCCGAAGCTGCCCGCCTGAAAGGCCTGCCAATTAAATTGAATTACAGGAAGATGGATGAAAATACCGGCTATGCTCCTTATTTCAGGCAGGTATTAAAATCGGAGGTGGAAGAAGCCCTGAAAGATGTAAAGAAAGCAAATGGCAAATCCTATAATATTTATGACGATGGGTTAAAAGTTTATACAACTATCAATCTTTCTATGCAGCAGTATGCAGAGGAAGGTATGGCGCAGCATATGGCCATGTTGCAGCGGAGTATCAATGCGAGAAATGATATGAAGACTGGTGCAATATGGAAAGGACATGAAAAACAACTGGAAAAGGCCATCAAAGAATCTGATCGCTGGAAAAATGGTGTGTTGGATGATCTGAGCGATAAAGAAATAAGGGCCAGTTTTGAGATCAAAGTTCCAATGAAGGTATTTGCCTGGAACACTAAAAGAGAAAAAGATACGGTAATGACACCCCTGGATTCCATTAAATACCATTTGCAAATGGAACAAGCCAGTTTTATGGCGATGGACCCCGTAACGGGTGAGGTTAAGGCATGGGTGGGTGGTATTCATTTCAAAACATACAAGAACGACCATGTTAACCTGAAAACGAAGAGACAGGTAGGCTCCACTATCAAACCGCTGCTGTACACGCAGGCTATGGAAGAAAGGGGCTTTACCCCAGAAACAGAATGTGAGAACGTAGCGCAAAACTTTGGTGGCAACGCCTGGGTGCCTTCGGGAAAAAGATGTGGAGGAGGGTCAATGACCATGGCCAATGCCCTGGCATATTCTAAGAACTGTGCTACGGCCTACATTATGAAGCAGGTAGGCCCCAAACAATTTGCAGACTTTCTCGGACGGGTGGGTATTCCCACACCTGTAAAGCCCTACCCTTCTATTTGCCTGGGCACCTGCGACCTGTCGATGTATGAAATGTTGTGGAGCTATACCATTTTTGCCGGTCGTGGTTTTTCCACCAAGCCGTACAGCATCAGCCGTATTGAAGACAGGAATGGGAATGTGATAAAACGCTTTGACTATAGTGTGAACCGCAAAGAAGCGATAAGTGAAATAACCGCTTACACTATGGCCCACATGATGCAGGGTACTGTGGACAAGGGAACGGCAAGAGGTCTGCGAACAAGAGTAGGTGCCTCAGAAATGGGAGGCAAAACAGGTACCACCGATGACAATGCGGATGCGTGGTTCATGGGGTATACACCCCAACTGCTGGCAGGTTCCTGGGTAGGGTTTGAATATACCTTTATGCGAAATACCAGTGATGGTAATACCATTGCCCGTCCTATCACCGAATACTTTTTCCGGAAAGTATTGGCGGATAAGAAACTGGGGATAGAGAAAGATGCAAAATTTGTAAAACCAGCCGAACTGGAAAATGAAATGCTCAGTGCTGATATTATCATCAGCGATACAGACCCTAACCCTGCCGGCGAAGGTGTGGATCA
>JAEUVL010000118.1 GCA_016786965.1 Chitinophagaceae bacterium | reverse complement strand
ACCATCCAATCCCAGGGTTTTGGTTCTTTCAGCCAAACGGGAGGCTTTATGAATTCGGTATCCCAGTCATATTCTATTTTTTGAAATTCTTCGGCTGTAAACCCTTCGGCGGCGAGCAGTAACTGCAATTCTTCTTTAAGGTAATGTTTATGCGGCACGTCATCAATATCTGCATTGCCCTGCCGGATATTATTCCATTTGCGAATAGCTTCTTTTGCATTCTTTGTGACGGGGAATAAGTTCTTGTCAATTTTGTATTGCTGCTGGATGATGCTGGTGAGCAGCCAGGATTCCAGTGACGGAATAGTGATCACGATACGGCCGCCTTTCCTGATACAGGAGGATAATGACCGAAAGAAATTTGTTCTGTCTTTTTGTGATGGCGTGAGAATGGCATTGATGCAGATACCAAAATCGCAGGCGGGTATATTGGCAGTGTGGCCACTCATATCAGCCCGCCGATATTCTACATTTTTATATTGCGGGTACAGTTGAGCAGCTATTGCAAGGTTCTTAGCAGAAATATCCACGGCCACTACTTTTTTGAAAGCAGGAGAAAGTACCGGCAACCATTTGCCAATGGCACAACCGATATCGATCACTGTTTTCTTAGGCGAAGCATATTTGGTGATAACCGAACGGATGAGAGCTTTCTTATCATTTTGCAACACATCAAAAATCTCATCGTTGTAGGAAGGGGCCATTTTTTCCCAGTAATTTCTTTTCATGAGTCAGTAAGTTTTCCACAAAATACAATTTGGTCTGCTTTTCGCTGTTATTAGATTCTGCAAGACACCAGTACTTCCGCAAGAGCACACCACCAAGCCACCAGGCATACACCACATTTATTAAATAAAATTAAAATCAGAACTGCATGAAAAAAATGCGCTTGGTCAGCCTTTTTACAGGCATCGTATTGCTATTGCTCACCTTCTCCTGTCAGAAGGAAGCCGGTTATGAGGTAACTATTCCTGAAGGGCAACAACGGGTGCGGATCCGCTTGTCAGACAACCCGGTAAGTTTTGATGCGGTAAATGTTGACATACAACGGGTGGAAGTATTGGTGGTGCCGGATAGTTGCCGCAGCGGACGTGGTAATGATGATGAGGACGATGATGACGATGATAATGATTGCGACCATGACCATGACGGCGATGATGATCATCATGGCTACCGCTGTGCTGTATGGGACACTTTAGATATCCGTGCCGGTATTTATAACTTACTTGATCTTACCAATGGCGCCGATACATTGCTGGCCAGCGGCTTTACCGTTTCGGGAAGTATAAAGAAGATACGGCTCACACTGGGAACTAATAACTCGGTGGTAGTGGACAGTGTTTCATACCCCTTAATGTTATGGAGCGGTTTCAACCGGGTAACGATAAAAGTAAGAGGAGAGGATATTGATGAAATAACACCCGGCGACCTGCAGGTTTGGCTCGACTTTGATGCCGGCCGCTCGATCGTAAGGGTAACGAATAACCGCTTTGTACTGAAACCCTTCCTGCGCATCTGGCTGCCGGCACAAACGGCCAGTATAAAAGGAAAGATATTGCCGGATGCAGCACAGGCAGTGGTATCTGCTATCGCCAATGGTGATACCCTGATCGCCATACCAGATGATGATAACGGACGATTTAAAATAAGAGGATTACGTGGAACTTCTGCAGTAGTGTACATCAATGCAACGGCAGGAGGGTACCAGGACACGACACTTACCGCTGTTCCTTTGCAACGGGGACAGGATACGGACATTGGAACAATACAGTTGCATAATTAAGCCTTGATTTTAGAAAAGAAAGTGGCAGTCTCAAATTATATGTTTGAGACTGCCCTTTCAATTTTTAAAAACCAAGTGTCAGGAAAACCCATTTATTATTGCATTCGCATAATCGCTGGTGGCCATGCCCCCGGTGCATCCGCTGCCGCTGATGGACAGGGCCTGCTGCAGATCATCATATACCCAGATAAAACTGCCGCCGATGTTTAAGTTGCTCCAGGCTGCGCATTGCGGTTGTACCTGTTCGGGGCAAAGAGTACCGTATGTCCATTGCTGGTATTGTGTATCATAACTGCGGCACCATAAGCCTGCACAAATAAATGAAGCAGCATCAAAATTGCCACCGATGGCTTTCTGCAAAGGCTGTATCCACCAATCGTTCAATATATTATTTGGAGCATTGGGAGCACCACCAGCATAGCATTGAAGATTGAAACCACTAACTGCGTTCTGATTCCAATTGTACAGTTGCTGCATACAATCGATCCAGAAACCGGGGCTGTCAAAGGGGCAGAAGCTAACTTTGAACCCTACGGTGTATAACATTTGTGAAAAGCTGACGATCACATATTCATCACTGGTATCGGATAATTCTTCATTGTCGAGATCAATACCATCTATAGTGGGGAATGCCTTGCGTAATGCGGCGAAGTTTTGATATAAGATACTATCCGGGTTGTTGGGGCTGTTGGTAATACCCTGGCTTCTTTCATTATCAATGATGGTCTTGATGGTGGTGTAATCCTGTACCCACGGCACAGCGCCCCCAAAGGAGAAATAGATACTGGTGATGCTGCTGGTATTGCCGGGGCTGTTCTTTAGCGCTGCTACCTGGCCAGGCCAGGCCGCCGCACCTTTATACACTCCGCCGCTGATGATCATATCACTGCCATTGAAAATAATATCACCATACTGCTGGCCGGGAATGGAAGGGCGGCCAATATGAAAGAGGCCCATGATAAGATTGGTAAATCCGGAGCCTTTCAGATCTGCAGCATATGTACCAATGTTAGTGGCATCTGTATAGCCTTCTGCATATAATCCAAGTGGAACAGACATAGGTTTTTATTTTAAATGAAAAATGGATGTAAGAACAATATTCATTGCCGCTGCATTTGATAATCTATCAGCCGGCTGTTGCGGCCTCTGTCCTGATAAAACCGTTCAGTGAAGTGAGTGTCTGGACCAGCACAAAGGAACTGCCATCATTACCGCTGAGGAAAAGATGGCCGTACTGCTTTACAAAACCGGTAAATACTTCGCCATTCAAATGTGCCAGGAAGGCATCTTTATCTTTATAACATTCAAAGAAAACGATCTCGCCATCGTACGGGAGGGGAAGATTCATTTGGGCATAGTCTGTCGTCTGTGGTATATACACCAGTGTATCCGGTTCTTTTTCTTTTACCTGTGCCGCCAGTTGTTTAATGGCAGCAAAGGCTTCGTCTTTTTTCCCAGGCAAGATGGTCCATTTGGCAATTAGTTGATACATGTTATTTATTTAAAAGTGATAAGATTATTGTACGTATTCAAAACTCGGACCTGCCATCAATCCTTCCTCACCAAAAGGTGTTTTCATCAGTTCGATGGCTTTGTACTTCAGGTCATACATAAGTCCCACACCGGTTATCAGCAGAGAAGGTTGTCCGTTGCAGGCATCATGTATATTATTCAGCAGGGCCATGTAGGTCTTATTGAAGTCATACATTTTTTGCCATACCGGGGAGCCTTCTGGTAAGTCACTCATCTTTGGATTCAACTGCATATTATATACGGCATCCCAGTCCACATTTACGGGTGGCCCGCTGGGGTCATCATGCACACTATCGGTGGGTTTATATTTTTGGCCATGATAGATCTCGTTGAACCGGAAGTAATGTGCATACTCTATATCTTCTCCAAACATTTCCTGGTCAGGGTCGTCGATCGTATTATCTATACCTTCTCCCTGGCCCACTATTTCATCAATGGCTTCCAGTGCATCTTCCAGTTTATATACGGCTATCAGTTTACCTCCGCTGCCATAATACTGCTCACTGGTGACCTGCGGCTGCCTTTCGCCTTTAAATATCTCTCCATTGGTAAGTTCATTCAGTTTAATAAGGTCCCGTCGCACCGCCATATAAAATTCGCCGATGGAATGATAATCATCCCCATCATGTTCGGGATGCTCGGCTGACTTTTCTATTTGCAGGAAAATATCAACCGATGCTTTGGAAAATTTTTCCAGGTTGACAATAAATGATTCATCAATCATGGGCAATTTGGTAGGATAGCCGGGGATGAAATCTTTTGTATTGATGGCCGGTTTGCCTCCGATAGCATTCAGTATGTTAGCTGCCATCACCATATGCAGCATTTCTTCCACCACAATGCTTCGGATGGTATTCACGGCAAATTCATTGGTGCCGTCTTTGATAGAATATAAAGCACACAGGTAAGGCGGAATGGTGGAATGCTCCAGTTTGATGGCCTGCTGCAGGTTTTCCAGCAGTCTCTTTTTTATTTCCTCCGGATCTGGTGGCGCTGTATCTGCCATCGCCCGGCCTTTCAGTAAAGATTTATCTGGTTTATCTTCCGGAACAAAGCGTTGCCGTTTAGGATTATTTTTTTGGAAGAACTTGCTCATGGTGGTTAGTTTTCTAATTGTTTAAGAATAGCCTCGGCTGCTTTATAGGTTAATGCGGTCATGGTAAGCGTGGGGTTGGAAGTACCCAGGGTGGGCATATTGCCACATCCCACTAAGTAAAGATTGCCATGGTCCCAGGTGCGCTGGTCGGGGTTTACGACAGACGAATTGCTGTCTGATCCCATGCGGTGGGTACCTACGATATGCCCGGCACCGGCAAAATTGTACACTTTTCCTTTGTACTGTACATGATCGGGATTTTGTGCAGAGTAGCTGGTGAAGTCCTGTACATTATATGCTTTGTACAATTGGTCAGACACTTTCTTAGCCGCTTCAAAGGATCTTTGCATATACTCTGATGCATTGTAATGTATCACCGGACGGTAATTCCCTAATTGATCTTTATACCGCGGATCGATAGTGACCCGGTTGCCAGGTTCAGGTAATTGCTCACATTCAAAGTGCAGCAATAACTGGCGGGGTATGATATCGCTCAAATGATCACGGAGTTGTTTGCCAAACATTCCCTGCCCGACGGCATTACTTACATCAGAGCCGGGTGCGAAGGTGGGCCATGCCCAGCCCCAGTTATCGATAGGTGATATCCAGGCGGCATGTTCTTTTCTGAAATCGCCATCTCTGAAGGTGGGAATATTGGTGGTGGAGCCGGGCCCGCGGTAAGGGAAGCCTTTTTTGGGTAATAGTCCCCAGGTAAGCATTACCATGTGGTCCATCAGGTTTCTTCCCACCTGGTCGCTGGAGTTGGCAATGCCGGAGGCTAATAACAGTTTGGCATTCTCAATTGCACTGGCGGCCAATACATATATCTTGCCTTTGGCTATTCCTTTTTCATAAATGGGAGAATTGCCGTAGCGGTATTTTTTATATTCGATACCAGTTATATCCATCGATCCCTTATCATACAATACCTGCGAAGCGACCGCCTGGGTGATGATATCAAGATTATCATGATCTGCGGTGCGTAGTGTTTTCAATGCATTGTACTTGGCCTGCACGGGGCAGATGGGCACACAACTGGAGTTGCCTTCGCAACGCTGACCAGTGTAGGGATCCCAGAGTGAGCCAACAGGATCATATTCCGCATCGGTTTTTTCCAGTTCTAATTTCTGTGTCTTCTTATTCCATGCCACGCCTGCATATTTATACGCTGGTTCAGGAATAGAGTTTCTTCCCTGCGGGGTGGCCACATAAGAGATAGTGTATTCCTTCTTATTCAATTCTACAGTAACTGTTTTTCCATTGGTTATCTCGATGATCGTTTGGTCCAAATAGCTCTGCGGTATCTTCTGCATCGGAAACACATAGTCTTTACCATAGTTCTTTACCGGTTCCACGTCCGGGCCTATTTGTTCTTTTACATCACCGGCAATACCGATCTCGTTCTCTGCCATTTCATAATAGGGCATCAGATCATAATAAGTAAAAGGCCAATCCACCGCCACGCCGTATTTAGTTTGCATCTGAAAATCATTGGGCAGCATCCGCGGAGTGCTTCCGAGCCAGTGCAGGGTGGTGCCTCCCGGGCCACGATAGCAATCGCTGGCAAAAGGGATGGGGCCAGCCTGCACCAGATAACCTTTAGTGGAAGGGCTGCAACTGTTTGGTATTGGTGCAATATCCAGTACATCCGGAGATGGGGCATCTGGTAAATTGGGATAAGGCGAGTTGGGCACTTTTGCCGCTGCTTTATAATAAGTGTCCAGGTAAAATTGATAATTCTGGTAAGCGCCTTCTTTATCCATTGCAATTCCTGCCTGCAAACCAGCTTCCAGCAGCAATACTTTTTTACCGGCACGGGTCAATGTTTTAGCCATTACTGATCCGGCAATGCCAGATCCTACAATGACAACATCATATTCGTCGCATTTCATGGTGGTTGATTTTTGTGTTTAATGATAATTGGAGAATCGTTGTGCGGGCAGGCACTGTTCAGGTTAAACGCTGAACGGTGGTAAAGCCCAGGAGCCATAGCCGGGTTGTTTGGCACCGGGTGGGTGGGCGCCGGCCACATTCCACACAAGGGCTTCTTTGTACGAATCTGTACTGAGGACATCGTTGCCATAATTGCCCGTGTACCAAAGCAGGATGATGGTTTTGGCGATACCATTGTAGCAGGAGTCCGGAATGAGCCGGGCAGCAATTGCTTCATTGATCTCCGCTTCATCACCGTGGCTGTCTGCCAGGATGGTGGCTGCTTCCTGGTAGAAATAACCCAGCACTTCAGGATCATTATTATCCCTGATGGCAGCATAGTAGGGGTCCACCATGCCGGTACCTAAAAGATCTGTTTCGCTGAATCCCGTTAAGTAAGCAGAAATAGTGAGGAAGGTTGCGTGGTTGTTGGTGTTCATGTTGGATGGAGTTGGTTAATGGTTGTTTCGACACTCAACCTACGACATCCTACGAATCAGGCAATACCATAAAATGGTTATTTTTCGGGCAGGACAGCAGCGGGCTGCTCTTTTCTGCCGGTAAATAAGAGGAAATCCGTATAAAAGGAAGTGAAAGCGGGAAGGATAAGCGGTTTTATTTAGTAAACTCGCCAATGTGCCAGAGGATACCGGATGGATCATGTAAAAAACATTCCCGTCCCCAATCCAGCTTTCGGATAGGTACTAACCTTACCTGGTCATATTTGGCGGGCAGGTCCAGTGCCGATAATTCATTCCAATAGCGGTCTACATCATCCACTTCCAGGAAGAGCATGGTATTATCTACCCAGTCCTTTACGTACGCATTTTGTAAATAGAACCCAATCCCATCTGTTTTGAAGTAAGACATCGAAGGGCCGAGGGGAACTTCTTCGAAGCCGAGATCCAGGTAAAAGTTTCTTGAGACCTCAAAATCTTTAGCACCGATGAATGGACGGATAGAACGGGGAGAATGTTTCATAAACTTATTTTAGTTAGCGACCGATGGCGATTTGCAATAAAAGCATTGGAGATAAAGTAAGGCTAAATTATAGATATTAGTTCTTGCATTCAAAAGAGTACTCAAGGTTTTGGGCCAACTATGCTACCGCAGATAATAGATAAAAGTTAATAGATAATAGTTCACTTAGGCGGAAATACTCAAACGCTTTGAAAGATCGTCGGTATTAAAAAACTATTATCTATTAACTTTTATCTATTAACCATCATCTATAAAAGGAAGACAGTTTAAAATATTTCCAT
>JAEUVL010000105.1 GCA_016786965.1 Chitinophagaceae bacterium | reverse complement strand
ACTAATATTGCGGTCGGCTACCAGGCCTTGCGGGGGGCTGCCACGCCTTCTTCCAATACCGGTACCGGCAATACTGCCATTGGGTACCAATCCATGCTGAACAACAGTACCGGATTTAATAATACGGCTTATGGCCGGAGCTCACTTATTTCAAATACCGGTGGTGATAACAATACTGCTATCGGCTATCAATCGCTGAATGATAATACAACCGGTTTGAACAATACAGCTGCCGGCTTTCAGTCATTATTTAATAATGCAGACGGCGACCGCAATACTGCATTCGGCGTGTCTGCACTGCTTTCAAACCAAGGTGGCAATAACGGAACGGCATTTGGCTATGGGGCAATGTCGCAGGTAAACAGCCAACTTGCCTCTTTTACTAATACCAGCGTAGCATTCGGCTATGAAGCACTGAGGGGGTCTGTCAGTGCATCCTCCAATACCGGGGTTGGCAACAGTGCTGTCGGATACCAGGCTTTGTACGGCAACAGCTCCGGAGATTATAATACCGCTGCAGGTTATCATTCACTTTTTACCAACAGCACAGGCAACAGAAATGCGGGATTTGGATACCTGACGCTGAACGATAATACTACCGGCAGCCAGAATACTGCCACCGGCTGGCAAACACTAAATAGTAATACTGATGGGGAAGACAATACTGCCAGCGGCGCTAACTCCATGCGGTTCAGTTCCACCGGAAGCAGGAATACGGCCTTCGGTGTGTATACACTGCGTGAATGTGTGGCGGGCAGCAATGGAACGGCTATCGGGTACAGCGCAATGGCCTTATACAATAACAGCAATGTACCGTTTACTAATTTTAATACAGCAATCGGGTATGAGGCATATATGGGCGGTGCAGCGTCTGCTGAATTCAACACTGGTAATCATAACACAGCTGTGGGTCACCAGGCCCTGCGAAACAATCTCTCCGGTAATTACAATGTAGGCATGGGCTCTTATGCGTTGCAGTTTATCAATACCGGCAGCTACAATACCGGCATCGGTATGTATACTTTGTTTGACTCCGGGGCCGATAACCTGACAGCGATCGGGTACAGCGCCGGAAGTGCATTCAGCAACTGGTCGGGTTGTACTTTTTTAGGATACAACAGCGAAACCAACGCCAATACTTACGACAATGCCATGGCGCTGGGCTATAATGCCGTGGTTACCAGCAGCGACCGTGTTCGTGTTGGCAATACCAATGTAACCTCCATCGGCGGGCAGGTGGGTTGGACCACTTTTTCCGACGGACGTTTTAAAATGAACATCAACGAGAATATCCCGGGACTGGAATTTATACTCAAACTCCGCCCCGTTTCTTACAATACAAATATCTCTGCACTGAACGATTTCATAGGCGTTGATGAGATCAGGAAGATAAAGGAAGCAAGAGGAGAGAAGGTCGTAACGGATAAATCAACGGCACAGGAAGCTATCAGGCATTCCGGTTTTATTGCCCAGGAAGTGGAAAACGCTGCGAAAGAACTGGGCTTTGATTTCAGCGGGGTGGACGTACCAAAGAATGCAAAAGATATTTACGGCATCCGGTATGCTGAGTTTGTGGTACCACTGGTAAAAGCAATGCAGGAACAGCAGGTGATCATTGAGGAACAAACTGCCAGGAACAATCAATTACAGGTTCAGGTAGATAAGCTCGTAAAAGAACTGGAATTGCTGAAAGCAAAGATCAAATGATTTTGGAAATAAAAACTATTCTATGAAACTCATCGGTACAATTATTTTGCTTTTCTTCTTTACAGCAATCAATGCTGTTACACGATATGTATCACCGGCAGGTGCCGGTTTAATGAACGGGACCAGTTGGAACAATGCTTTTCCCGGTACTTCTTTACAGGCAGCTATCAACGCATCTGTCCCGGGAGATGAAGTGTGGGTAATGAGCGGAACTTATCTTACCACAACTACAGTTAGCAGAAATATTTTTTTCAGTATGCTGAATGGAGTGGCAGTATATGGAAGCTTTAACGGAACAGAAACACTATTGTCACAAAGAACATTCTCCTGCGGTTTTTCATCGGTACTAAGTGCCGAGATCGGGTTGCCGGGAAATGCAGATAACAGTTATCATGTAATCGGCAACAGCAGTTTAAATAATACTTCCATACTGGATGGGTTTACTATTACCGGTGGCAATGCCAATTTCGATCTGTTAGGTAATGACAGCAGGAGCCTGGGGGGCGGAATGTTTAATAATGCAGCTAATGGCGGTACTTGCAGCCCCACTATCCGAAACTGTTTGTTCATAAACAATACTGCAGTATTTGGCGGCGGCATTTTCGATCATGGACAAAACGGAGGCAATGCGAGTCCCGTAATTACTAATTGCATATTTGCATTCAATACAGCAACGGGTGGCGGCGGCGGTATCGATAATTTTGGCTACAATGGCAATGCAAGTCCATTTATCACCAATTGTATTTTTTACAGTAACACGGCTACCGACCGAGCGGGTGCCATGTATTGCTGGGGTGGTGGTAATGGTAATGCCAGTCCGACCATATTACATTCTGTTTTCTTAAATAATTCTTCTGTGGATGGTGGCGGTATTGTTTCCGACAGGACGAATTTTGTATCTGGTAATTCTGGTACAGCCAATCCAACTATCCGAAACAGTGTTTTCTGGGGTAATACAGCGAGTGGGACTGGGCCACAGTTTTATATTTTAGGGGCCGCCTCGTTTACGGTAAGTTATTCTGTTATTGATATAAGCAATCAAAACCCTCCGCATACAATCAGCGGAGCCGGTACCGGTAATATTTATACAGCACCATCTTTTTTAAATAGCGCTGATGCAGACGGAACTGATAATTGCTGGCTGACCAGTGATGATGGTTTGCAATTGCAAAATGGTTCGCCGGGTATCGATGCTGGTGATAATACAGGCGTTCCATCTTTTGATATTCGTGGTAACACAAGGGTCATAAACGGGGTGGCAGATATAGGAGCTTATGAGTTTAATACCACTGTATTGCCGGTAGTACTCCTGCGTTTTTATGGAAACGCATACAATGCAGCTAATTTGCTGGTATGGACAACCGCAACTGAAACCGGTACCCGGGTTTTTGAAGTGTACAGGGGTACCGATGCGCAATACTTTGAAAAGATCGGTGAAGTGGCTGCTGGTGGAAATAGTACTGGTTTTCGGGAATACCAGTTCACAGATGATAAGCTTTACGCAAATAGTTATTTCTATCGGCTGAAGCTAATAGACCTGAACGGGCAGCATAGTTTCAGCCGAATCATTTCCTTATCTGGCAATAAAACAGGTAATGCTGTAACTGTAATGCCAAATCCTGTAGTGAACAAGGCTGTGATATTATTTCAACAGCAAGTATTTGTCAATGAAGAATTCGCTTTGCTGAGCAGTAACGGTCAAATGATCGACAGATTATTCTTCAATGGTGCGACTGGCGAGTTGGATTTAACAGGGATGGCCAGTGGCTTGTACCTGCTGGTAAATAAGCGGTCAGGATCAGTTATAAAGATTTTTAAAGCAGCCCGATAAGTTATTACCCGGCTTTTACCAGGAAATGATTTGACTTCCCTTTTTGCACAAGAATATAGGTGTCATGCAGCAGGAAGGTATTGTTGATCTGTAATTGTATATCCTGAATTTTTTTCCGGTTGATACTCACGCCACCGCCCTGTACGCTTTTTCTAGCTTCTCCTTTACTGGGAAAGGCGCCTGTTTCTGCCAGGAAACTCACCACATCAATACCATTTAGCAATGCTTCTTTTGAAAAGCTAAGTTGGGTAATTCCCTGCATCGCTTCTATATCCTGAAGGGTTAGTTCTTCAGCGGGTATTTCTTTTTGGGTAAATGCTTTTTCAGTAGCCAGTAGCGCTTCCTGCAAGGCGGCTTCTCCATGTACAAACAGGGTTACTTGTTCTGCCAGTTTTTTCTGCAATACTTTTTTGCTGGGATCAATGGCATGTGCCGAGAGCAGTTCATTTACAGTTGGCTGATCCAGGAATGTGAATATTTTAATCCATTTCTCCGCATCTGCATCAGAGGCACGAATCCAGAATTGATAAAATTCGTAGGCAGAGGTCTTAGTAATATCCAGCCATACATTGCCTTTTTCACTCTTGCCAAACTTAGATCCATCTGCTTTTGTGATCAATGGGCAAGTAAATGCAAATGCTTCCCCCCCGGCTTTTCTCCTGATCAGTTCAGTACCAGTTACGATATTGCCCCACTGATCGCTGCCGCCCATTTGCAGTTTACAGTTTTTGTTTTGGTATAACCAGTAAAAGTCATAACCCTGTACCAGTTGGTAGGTAAATTCAGTAAAGCTCATTCCTGTTTCTCCATCCAGTCTTTTCTTCACACTGTCCTTGCTCATCATGTAGTTTACGGTAATATGCTTGCCTACATCCCGTATAAAATTCAGGAAAGTAAAATCTTTGAACCAGTCATAATTGTTGACCATTTCAGCAGCATTCGGTTTGGCCGGGTCAAAATCAAGATATTTCATTAATTGTTTCCTGACACCTTCCTGGTTAAGTTTCAATACTTCTTCACTCAGTAGGTTCCTTTCTTCGCTTTTGCCACTGGGGTCGCCCACCATACCTGTAGCGCCGCCTACCAGGGCGTAGGGTTTATGTCCGGCTTTTTGAAGGTGAACGAGCAACAATATGGGTACCAGGCTGCCAATATGAAGGCTGTCGGCAGTAGGATCAAAGCCGATATAGGCGGAGGTCATTTCTTTTTTTAATTGCTCTTCGGTGCCTGGCATAATATCTTGTATCATGCCCCTCCATCGTAATTCTTCTATTAAATTCATTGTCTAAATCTATGATTTTCAATTTGTATGCCTAAGCCCAGGCCCTTGCGGGCACAAAAATAAGGCAGATTAAGATTGACCACCCTCATGGGCAATATTTTTCTAATTAACTCGTTTTCAATAATTAGTCTTTTCGCTCCACAAACCTATGAATTTACAGGCTTAAAGACTATTTTTACAAGCTATACGTACCTTATTTAGAAGACTCAACTTACCATTGCTTATTAGAAAATTCAATGAATGAAAACGAACCGCTTATACCTAACCCTGTTTGCTGTATTATTCTTTCTTTCCTCCCACGCACAATTTCGTAAGTATTCCAACGAGTTTTTGAACATTGGCGCAGGCGCCAGGGGACTCGCTATGGGAAGTTCCCAGGTAGCTTCTGTCAGTGATGGAACAGCCGGGTACTGGAATCCTGCAGGACTTGTAGGGATCAAAGATTATCCGCAGATCAACCTGATGCATGCTGAGTATTTTGCCGGTATTGGCAAATATGATTATGCCAGTATTGCCTTTCCTTCCTCAAATGGTAAGAGGACCATTGGTATTACCGGTTTGCGGTTTGCAGTGGATGATATTATGAATACCCTGTTTCTTGTGGAGCCGGATGGGTCTATTAATTATAATAATATCCAGGCTTTTTCCTCTGCTGATTATGCATTCATTTTTTCCTATGCTCAAAAATTAAAAGATACTGAAAAGAAAAAAATCAATTTTGGATTAAATGCCAAGGTTATTCACCGGAGTGTGGGCTCTTTTGCCAAAGCCTGGGGCTTCGGCCTGGATGCAGGCTTACAAATTCATAGCAACCGCTGGCGTTTTGGTGTAGCCGGAAGGGATATTACCACCACTTTCAATGCTTGGTCATTTTCCTTTACCGAAAAAGAGAAAGAGGTGCTTTACCTGACTAATAACGATATACCAGTTAAATCTACTGAGCTGACAGCTCCCCGGCTTGTGCTGGGCATTGGCCGTGAGTTCAGGCTGGGAAAAAAGTCCAGTTTATTAGCTGAAGCTAATTTTGATGTAACATTCGATGGGCAACGTAATACCGTCATCAGCGCCGATCCGGTAAGTGCCGATCCTAAACTGGGACTTGAACTGAATATCAATAATGTGTTCTTCCTCCGTGGTGGTATTAATAATTTTCAACGTGCATTGGCTGATGGCGATACCCTGAACCAGAAGAAGGTATGGATATATCAGCCAGGTGGTGGTGCCGGTTTCCGTATTGGCAATGTTTCTATTGATTATGCTTTTACCAATCTGGCCAACCAATCCAATCCTTTATTTACCCATGTTTTTTCTCTCAGCCTGAACATGGTAGGTAATAAAAACAAAAATCAATAAACCTCCCGCACCCTTTATAAAACTTTGAGTCAATGAAAAAACTTTTACTCCTGTTATTATTTTTTTCGTCACTGCTCGCCCAATCGCAGACGTATAATAACGAATGGATCAACTACAGCCAAACCTATTATAAGTTTAAGGTAGGCGCTACTGCTTTGTACCGTATCAGCCAGCCTACACTGGCGGGGCTTGGTATCGGTGGCACACCGGCAGAAAGATTCCAGTTGTGGAGAAACGGTAAGCAGGTGCCACTATACACCACTGTTCAAACTGGTACTTTGGGCAGTGCCGATTACATTGAGTTTTGGGGTGAAATGAATGATGGAAAGCCTGATAACCAGTTATACAGGATAGCAGACCACCAGTTGAATGATAAATGGAGCCTTGAAACTGATACGGCGGCTTACTTTTTGACGGTGACTCAGTCTGGAGGCAACCTGAGATTCGTTCCAACCAACAATACATTACCCAGTGCTCTTACTCCCGAGCCCTTTTTTATTCATACCGTAGGAAAGTATTACAAGGATAAAATAAATGCTGGTTATGCCGCTGTAGTAGGGGAGTATGTGTATTCTTCTGCTTATGATCAGGGCGAAGGCTGGACCTCTGGAGACATTGGAACAAATGTAACCAAGACAGAAACACTTGCAAATCTAAATCCATATACAGGGCCAGGTGCCCCTGCTCCTGTTTTAAAAACAAGTGTAGTGGGGAATGCGCTGAACCCGCGGCAATTTGAAGTAAAACTTAATGGTACACAAGTACTTCTTCAAACACTTAATTTCTTTGACTTTATCCGGGCTGAAGCGCCACTTACTGTTGCACAGATCAGTTCCGGGACGGCAACGATTGATATTAAGAATTTGTGCCTGACAGCAAATGACAGGATGGTGATCGCCAAAACAGAAATAGAATATGCACGTCAGTTCAATTTTGGAGGCGCAGATAATTTTTCTTTTGAATTGCCAGCCAATACTGCTGGTAATTACCTGGAGATAACCGGATTTTCTTTTGGGGCTGTGAGCCCTGTACTATATGATATTACCAACGGTAAAAGATATGTGTGTGATATTGGGAGTGCTCCGCTTGTAAAAGTAGCGTTAGAGCCTTCTGCTGTCAATAGGAAGCTATTGTTGGTAAGCCAGGCACCTGCTTTTCCCAGGAATATTGCCACACTTGAGCAACGCAACTTTATTAATTATGCACTGCCTGCTAACCAGGGAGATTATCTTATAGTATCTCATCCGGCGTTAACAAACGGGGCAGGTGGTTCAAACCCTGTAGAAGAGTATAAAACTTATCGTAGTTCTGCTGCTGGAGGTGGGCATAATGCTAAAGTGTACCAGGTGGATGATGTGATAGACCAGTTTGGTTTTGGTATTAAAAAGAACCCGGGAGGATTGCGCAATTTTATCTGGTGGGCAAGAAACACCTTTTCTGCCCCGGTAAAAAATGTGTTGTTGATAGGTAAAGGGCTTTCCTATACACAACAAAAAACGTACGAAAGCAATCCTGATATTGACAGGCTTTCTTTCGTTCCCACTTTTGGAGTGCCGGCCTCGGATAACCTGCTGGCCGCCGACCCCGGACTAGATGAGATTCCCAAGGTTTCTATCGGACGTATATCCGCTATTAATGCAGCCGAAGTAGCCATCTATCTTGCTAAAGTGATTCAATACGAACAGCAGCAGGCATTTTCATCTCCCATAATTAAAGACAAGGCGTGGACAAAAAATGTGATTCATGTGGTAGGGGCCAGCGATGGTGCATTGGGCGCTATTCTCCAGGCTGATATGGATAACTACAAACGTATCATTTCTGATACACTGTATGGTGCGAATGTGAATACCTTCAGCAAAGTATCATCAGCTCCTGTTGAGCCCAATGCCAGTGAAAAGCTGTACAGATTATTTGAGGAGGGAGTAGGTCTTATGACTTATTTTGGCCACTCATCCGCCAGTTCGCTCGAGTTCAATCTTGACAACCCGGCCAATTACAATAACCCCGGTAAGTACCCGGTTACAATTGTGATGGGATGTAATGCAGGTAATTTTTACAATTTTAATACCCTGCGGTTTATATTAAAAGAGACATTGTCTGAAAAGTTCGTGTTGGCTGATCAGCGGGGGTCTATCGCCTTTGTAGCGAGTACTCACTTCGGAATAGTTCACTACCTGGATATCTTTAACAGCCGCACCTATTTAGGGGCCACCACTAACATGTATGGAAAGACCCTGGGAGAATTGATGCGGGAATCCATTACCAGGACCTTTGATCTTACTACACAGAACGACTACTATGCCCGTTTTCATTGCGAGCAAACAACCATACATGGCGATCCTGCCATAAAACTGGATGTGCTGGCTCCTAAGCCCGACTATGCCATCGAGGACCCTTATCT
>JAEUVL010000090.1 GCA_016786965.1 Chitinophagaceae bacterium | reverse complement strand
CCAAACGGATAATAATGCGTCTCTTCCAATAGTGGCCCCCGGGTATGTATCACCTGCAGATTATCAAAGAACACATCGTACTGGCTTTCATTGCTGCAGTACACATAAATATACCCATTTTTAGGAATGGAAATGGTCGGGATCGTTTCCATATTATGATCTTTTAACACTCCCGCACCACTCTCATCTTCTCCCACCATATCAAAACCACCGCTTACATATTTAAACTGCTCGTCAAATACGATCCAGTTGATGGCCGCCTTCGGCCGGTCGCTTGTTTGTGCCGGCTGGCTGCCCGTTAATCCCTCCACCGTGGTGGGAAAACCAGGCTGGCCGGTTATCTGGGTGCCGCTTGCTCCGTGACCACCGCTCACCACTCCGGATCCTGCAAACGCACTGATCAGCTCTGATAAGATGATATTATTTGTTGTGCCATTGTAGCTGCTGCCAGCCGGTTTCCGGTGGTATGATTTTCCGAATATATTCACATTATCTCCCGCCATTACTTTCAGTACCACACCCAATCCTGTTTTGTTGCTATTGGTGTTAGTGGCGGCATTCAATTTATACAACCGGTCGCTGTTGGCCGTATGGTCACTGTAAGGGTTATTGTTATAAGGTGGGTTGCCATTGTTATTCTGGTAACCCGGTATACCCCAGGCGGCTGACTTATACACCACATTGGCCGCCGTGATGGTATAAAAATCATCTTCCTTAGATATAGGCGTACCATTTATACAACAACCCCAAAATAAAACAGGGCTGAAATTTCAGCCCTGTAAACCATTTATTTAAGCGTTCTCGGAAAAACCAACTATTTTGATATACTACCCTGCCGAGGAAGTTGTGAAACTGAAATCAAAGAAAGTTTATCGTTAACCTTTGCCAAAATAAATTCCCTGGCATTTTTATGGTATTTATATTCCCGGACTTGTATTATTTCACTTGCATATTTTCTATTGACAAGTTCATTTGCCCTCTGTATCATTTTATTGAACTTTTTCTTCCTAAATGAGAAAAGAACACCAATAAATTCCTTATTTGTATCTTCCATAGGGAACAATAGAAAAATCTTTTTGCGAGGCCTTTTCCACTCCGCCAATAAAGCCATAGTCTCACTTATAACTGTTTGAACGATACTATCCTGACAATTGAACTTATTTAGGTATTTATAGGAGTTAAGATACCCCATTTGCATAGTAGAATCATACCTTATTAATGATCGGCTAACAAATTGATAGTCCTCGTCGGCCTCACACATAACACGATAAACTGTTAAGTTAATAAAATCAGAAGCCGCTTTAGCCCTTATATGACCTATCTTAACAATATCATCTTGCCCCATCGATTGCTCAAATAAAAACATTAATATTAAAGCAAAAACTATATTCAAGGTTTTCATTATTTACTTATTTATTTTATTATGTAGGTATTCCCATCGTAATCAGCAATGCTAGTGGGTTGTCCGGTTTTTGGATCGTATTTAATTATAGCATCGCCATTGCTCCAATTTATTCTTGAATTTCTTGAGTAAAAATAATACCTTCTTAAGGGTAAGCCTGCCTGAGCTCGTAGAATATTTTCCCAATACATGGCGTTAGTTTCGGACAAAGCAATCTGAAGGGCACCATAACCGAATACTTCTTTTTTAATTGTTTCAAAATACAATCCTGGCTTACCATTCAATATATCGAAAACGTGACCTAACTCATGACCCATAACCTGTTGACTATTTAATCGCACTTTAACATTTCCAACATTTAAATCAGCCTTCATTTTAGCTGATTTGGATAGATTAACTGTTAGTTCTTTAGATTTCCCACTAAGAAAGGCTCGATTAGGATCTGTTTCTGCATTTTTGGCATTGGACAAAACAACATTGATTGGGTTGTTATTTATTTTATCTGTGACAGGATCAAAGTCACTATTTTGGTTGAGCCCAGTGTAGTCATTCATTATGCGTCTAGCCTTTTTAGAAACTTTATCAACATCAATAGCTTCCCTTGTTTTTGAATCTATCCACTGTCCCCCGACATATCTTGCTTCGCTATGCTGACCACCTCTTCGCCATCGTACAATCGCGGTGTCCCCAAGAGGGTCATTTTTAGACAAAGGGTTATTTCCCATCATGATATAGGGGCTTTCTGTCATATTCGGTTTGGGGTCTATCTGCCACCATCGGCCTATTTGCGGGTCTGCATTTCTAAAGAATGCATCGTAGGTATGTAAATCAAATTCTGTTGTATGCTCTATACCGTTAAACTTCTTCTTGTTCTCAGGATTACCGAATAATAGGGCTTTGGAACTTATCCCCGCCATCGTTAACCCAAACGGATAATAATGCGTCTCCTCCAGCACCGGCCCCCGGATATGCGTTACCTGCAGATTATCAAAGAACACATCTATGTTTGGCGTTTCATTGCTAACATACACATAAAGATACCCATTCTTATTTATCGGCAGATTATCCTTCACATGCGGATACACGATTTGGTTGGGGGCCGTGCCAAAGGCCGTTTCCACCGGTACCTGCTCAGCTCCGCTGCTGCTGCTGACAAATTTAAACTGCTCGTCAAACAATATCCAGTTGATATGTGCTTTCGGCCGGTTGGGATCATTCGGCTGGGTGGTAAAAAAACCATTAACGCCTGCTGGCAACAATCCGCTGTTCGTTATCTCTGTCGCTGTGGCGCCGCCATGACCGCCGCTTATTCCTCCAATTCCTCCTGCTAACGCGGCCACTATATCATTTAACGGGCTTACAGGACTGCCGGGACTGGCCCCGTTTGTTTTATACCAACTGCTTACCCGCAGGTTAAACTTATCGCCCGCCATTACCCGTAGCGTTATCGATGGTCCTATCTTCTGGCTGCCTGCCGCTGCTTTCACTCTAGCCACCCACGCATTGGGGCTGGTGTATGTATCATTGGGGTAGTCTGTTATTGTATTAATAGGCGTTCTGGTTCCAGGCAGGTTGGCATACAGTGCTTCTTCTGTAGTGGCCTGTGCCGTTTCCATACTGGCTGGTGGATAGGCATCTGTTTTCTGTTCTTCTGTCAATACCATTCTTACATTACCCAGGTGGTCTTTGATCATATAATCATAGTGAAGGTCGGCAGGGTTTGCTCCCTCCGCTGCTTTGTACCGTATCCGTCCTTCTTCATGCCCGATAAATTGCAGCACATCGTTTTCATATACTGTACCACCCAGGTACATCGTTGTCTTTGTTGGCAGGCCTGTTTCAGCTACTTCTTTTTTCAGTTTATTACCTGCTGCATCATAGGTATAGGTTATTGTTCCTTTTACTGCCCCGCCTGTTTTTCTTAACGTTATGCTCTGCGGCAGGTTCAGGTGGTTGTACACTATCCCTTCTGCCGATTCCGTGCCTATATCCTTGTTCAGGTCTTTTTTCAGGTTGCCGTTGGCATCGTAAGTATAGTCCACCGTGGTGGCGGTCTTGGTGCCACCCGGGTGCAATGATGAAGTGCGGAAGTCACCCAGCTTGGTCAGCGGGTCATTACTGGCATCTATCACATTCAGCAGTTTATTACTGCCGGCTATATAATTATACGCCAGGTTATCTATTGGTGTATTCACATTACCGCCCAGCTTCCAGCCGTACTGGGTCATGCCTTTTATATTGCCATTGGCATCGTAGGCCGACAGCGGGTCGCTGCCATCCCCCATCTGCATGGCATAGTTCATCGTGGTGGCATTCCAACTGTTGATGGCATCATCCTGTTCAAACTGGCCTTTCATCAGCCGGTTGGCCGCATCATAACTGAAATCATATTTCCGTTTCACATCATCGCCGTCGCTTTTCCATATCATTCCGGTTATATTGCCGTTGTACTGCGTGGCGATAAAGGGTCGGCCGCTGTTGCTGCTCTGTTTGTCATACCCCAGTTCAAACCCAAAGGTGGCCGTGCCGCTTTGCCCCGTATTTACCAGGTAATCCCGGTTCATCCCCAGCATCCAGCCCCGTATGTTGTAATCGTATTTCAGTTGCCCGCCTTTTTCAAACAAGGGGGTTCCCGATCCTGCTCCCAGTTGTTTTTCCTTTAGCTGGCCCAGTTTATCATATTTGTTGGCCGCTATTAATTGCTCTGCCTTGTTCACGGCCACTCCGCCAATAGTACTGTTCACCGTCTTCTTTATAGTCAGCACCCGGCCCAGGTCATCATACTGCATCTTTGTTACCACTATATGTTGCTGCGTAGTACCTTCGCCCTTTTCCTGTTTTTGCACCGTTACCAATGGTTGCCCTGCCCAGGTGTATTGCGTCGTTGTCACATCCGTACCACCGGTTATATTGGTGGCTTTGGCCTGTATCACCCTGCCTTTATCATCATAGATCATCACAGTGGTCAGCATCGTGGTGCTGCCCAGTACATTGGTCTGTGTCCAGGTCACCATGCCTTTCGTAGCTAAGCTGTGTTGTGGTGTTTGCGGGTAAGGCCATACCGTATTGCTCTGCGCCTCCAGGTAGCTGTTCCAGGTGGTTAAATAGCTGCCGCTAAGCCCGCCGGGCAACCCTGTATAATCATCATAATGCGTGGCCGTAAGTATCGTGGGGCTGCTGCCATAGGGATAGGTCTGCGTGGTGGTGTAGCCGTAGGGCATTCCGGTGTTTATGCTTTCATATCTTATCTGCCATCCTTCATTGGCCTTCACATGGGCTATCATGGCCGCCAGGCTGTTATTGGTGGGGTCGCCGTGCAGCCCGGTAAGTATGGGCCGGTTCTGTTCATCATACTTGGTAAATATCCAGCTATTGGTAAGCCGCTGGTTACCGTCCTGTGTCAGTATCAGCCTGTCCCACCGGTCATATACCATGTACACGGCTTCGGCACCAGGCACTTTTTTCATGATCATCCTGCTTCGTTCATCATACTCATACCGGAAACACTGTTCATTCAGCAACGTACCGGTCAGCGCCCATCCGTCAACGGTCATCTTCCTCACTCCTTCCGGCTGTATCACGCAGCGCAGGTTGCCCAGTTTGTCGTAGATATAGTAAGTACTCAGCCACCCGGTATGCTCCTTACCGGTACCATCGTCAGCAGCGGCCGTCAGTTGTACTTTCTTCAGTATCACTTTTCCTTCCTTGTCCTTAAACTCTATTACCTGCTTGCCCTGCTCATCCACTGTTATGGTTTTGTATAGTTGCCCGGCAGGATAGGTGCCCGCATTGTAAGAAGTATTGATTGTGTAGGTACCAAAGGAACCACTTACATTTTCAACCTTCCACACTTTCACATTATCCTTATCAGTACCAGTAGTGTTATGAAAATATTTCATCTCCACCCCGCGGTTGCTGCCCACCCAGCTATTGCCCGGTGGCATGTTCTTTTCTGCCCTGTTCAGCGGCGAAGTTTCAAAATTCGTTTTGCTGTAAAAGAAGGTTTCTCCCTGCAGCCCGTACTGCTCCGTCATAAAACTGGTCTGCTGCTGAAAAGGGTTTCTTTTAAACAATCCGTCACTTACCGAGGTATTGCCGCCTGCTCCGTTAGCAGCAAAAGGCAAATACTTGTTTTGCTCCCGCCCCAGGTCATCATATTCCACCGGGCTCACCATATCGGCAAGGGTGCCACCGGTCTCCAGCGAGGCCTGTTTCATCACAGTCTGCACCGGTCTGCCGAGCCCGTCAAAATACTGGGTGGCCACTTTCACATCTTTGGCAGGTCTGCCCATCAGGGTATTCACATCCGTTTCCGGTGCCACAGCATCATAGGTGCGTATATAATTTACCGGCACCGATGGCGGGTATGGCCCGGGCTGGGCTACCATTGTTTTTCCCATTACGGTTACTAATACCAACAGCCCTGCTTTTACTAACTGTTTTCTGCTGAAATATTGTATCATAATTATCTTTTGATCATTATCTGTTTACGATTCCCCCACTCTCCATTCCCCATTCCCTACTTTCCACTCCTCACCCAATTAACTAATCACCCAATTAACCTATTAACTAATCATCACTCCCCCATCCCCAACGTTTTCTGCACAGCCCCGCTCCACATTTTAGTATGCGGCCGCAGCACTCCGTACAATTTCCCGGTACTGTTTACAAAGAATTTATATCCCGGTCCCGTCACATCCACATCAAAGGTTTCATTCTGGACAGCATCCGTCAGCCAGCTGAATAAAGGATGCTGTTGTGCTCCGGAAGTCTTGCGGGTATAAAGCCCTTCTGTGATCACAATATGGTTGCCCAGTTTGCTGCGGTACCAGGTTTCCAATGTTGTTTTTTGTGCGGCAGTATATCCGTCTTCATAAGAAGGCACGGCTATTATTTTCAGGGTGGCGGTACGGGCGGCACCCAATGTGTCTAATGAATACAACACCGAATCTGCGGAGGCGCTTTGTGCCACGGGCAGCGTTATCACCAGTATC
>JAEUVL010000086.1 GCA_016786965.1 Chitinophagaceae bacterium | reverse complement strand
GCGGGTGTCACTTTATTCATATTAATATCAAATACTTCCACCTTGGTGGCAAACCAGGTGGCATGCAGGCGGGGAATACCCATGCCGAGTATCATACCGGGCAAACCATGCACTCCTTCGGGGCCACCGCTTACCAGCAGTTCTTCGGCGTAAAAAGCAAACACAGCAATGGAGTCATTTATTATTCCGATGGCTTTGCGGCAATCATACCCGGCAATGGTCCTTATATCGCCGGTGATCTTCCATTTTATTTTCAGCAGGCTGTCCTCCATCAGGAAGGTTTCTTCAAATACCGGCTTTTGGGCAATGGTGGTGCCTTTTTGGAAATCGGTGTAGACAACATTCTTATCTGCAACGGGCCGCCACCAGAGGCGGGGATCGATAGGGACTTCTTTACCGGGTTTATAGAGAGACCGGGCAGTATCGCCGGTAAACTCATAATAGTTAAGCAGCGATACAGGGTAGCGGTCTTTGTTTTGCTCAAACCAGCTATTGCCTTCCTGCAGGTCTTTCATTAACTGGCGTACACTGGTTGTTTTTTCAAACTCCACTTTGATGGTGGAGAAAAAACGGGCTTGCGCAAAGGCGCCTTGCAAGGTGAGCAGTAAAGCTGCTGCGAATAATAGTTTCTTTATCATTTTGTTTCTCCTCCGGGCATTTTATTGAAGGACCATTCAAAGCGCAATAAGAAATAACGGCTGATGCGCTGGAAACGGTCGTCTGAAACGAATGTGCTGTTGATCATCCTGGTGAATCCTTTGTTGTCATCAAGAATATCGTTTACCGAAAAGCTGAGTTTTCCGGCATCTTTCTTTAAGAATTTCTTCGAGAGTCCGGCATTCCACACCACCAGGTTAGTGTTGGTGGCAAAGGCATTGATACGCTGACGCAGGTCGGCATTCAGGTCGGTAATGATCTCCATCTTCCAGGGCAGCCTCTTGGTGGCTTCGAACCTTCCGCCATAAGAATAATAGTTATTATCTATGCTGGTGGGCAGGGATGATTTGGAAGAGTTATACGCAATGTTCGGGCTGATGTTCACACTGAATTTTTCTTCTGAATAAATGCTGAAATCCAGTTCCAACTGCAGCATCCAGTATTTGGTGGTTACCTGGCGGCCATCTACAAAGTTGATAAACCGGCTGCCATTACCATTTATACCGATACCATAGTTGGGTTTTTTATTCCCGTTGTTTTTATTGTAATTGGTCCACAGGTTCCAGTTCCGGTTGCCGTTCACATTCACCGGGTAGTAGGTACGCTTGCCGGTAGACAGGTCGGTTGTATTGTACTGGCTGATAGCTTTTTCCTGTATGTTGTAGCTAAAGTTTGCCCATATACCTGCCTGCTTCAGCACTTTATACTGGTTAAAGAAAACGGAGATACCATGATTAAAGCCCACTTTCAGGTCAGGGTTTCCGATGTATTCGTTCAGCGGGTCGGTATTATCCCGCAATGGCTGTAACTGGTTGATGGTGGGCTGGCGGGTGGTACCGCGGTAATTGATCCCGATATTAGTTTGTGCTTTGGGTAAAAAGTTAAGTTGCGCCTGTGGCGTAAAGTTTAAGAAGTTGTATTTATTAATATTGCCGTTGTCGAGGTTCTCCAATCCGAGTTTCACCGTAGAGATACCGGAGCCCAGACCCGCCTTTATCTTTTTACCATTGTAGCGGAAGATGGCATTACTGCTATGGGAAAAAGCGTCCAGTTCAAAATTATTGCTGAACTCGGCTACCTGCACCTCATATTTCCCGGTAAATCCTTTTTCAAAGGTATTCCGCAATGAAGTGGAATGGTTTTGATTGTAGGCATAATCAAACACGAGCATCCAGTTGGCAGAAAGCGGTTCCATAAAAGTGGTTTTGATACCCGCCGTGGTGGAGCGGCCATCGAATAATTTCTGCTGGTCCACGGTGTCTGCATAATCAAAAAGCCCGTTGTCATAATAACGGATGAGGGTTTTGTTCAGCCCGTTATTGTCATCTTCTGTTACGCCATAGCGAACCACTGTTTGCCATTGGCGGTTCTTCTTTTTAAATAGTTGTTTATAGGTGAGCTGGTTGTCTGTCTGTTTGCGGCGGGTATGGTTATCATACGAATTAAAGCTTTGGTTCACGGTGTCCCTGTTGGTGCCGATAAACTCTCCATCATTGGTGCCAATCACATCGCCGGTCTTATAGGTATTGACAGATGATATTTTTATAGAAGCCAGTGAATCTATCTTCCATTCGTATTTGGCATTCACGGCATGTTGCTGGTTCAGGCCGTTCTTGGTGGAATATTTGTTTGAATAGGTAAGGCCGGTGGGTACAATGTTCTGGGTGAAGGTGGTGCCCACATTGGTGGTGCGGAGACTGTTGAACCGGTAGGACAGGTTGATGTTATTCTTATCGGCATTCCATTTATTGCTGAAGAGGGCGCCGGCCGTCCAGGCATCGGGGAGGCCCCGCAGGTTCCAGTCGTTAAATTCATCTCCGCCTCCAAAACTGAAATAATATCCGCTCAGTTCATCATATTCATAATCGTTCTCAATGCCGAGTTTCTGGCGGTCTTCCCAGTTCAGGCTACCGGCATTTACATTGGTCCGGGTAACAAAAGTTGATATTTTCTTTTTGCCGACAAAGCGGTTCAGCAGTAGTTTGCTGTCAACATATTTGTTGAAATCAGTACCGGCCATTACTTTTCCGAAGGCTCCTTTTTTCGCATCTTCTTTTAGTTTGATGTTGACGGTCTTCCCTTCATTGCCGGTGCTCATGCCCGTCATCTGTTGCTGCTCTGTCTTGGTTTCAAACACCTGTACTTTGTCCACGGCCTTGGCAGAAAT
>JAEUVL010000085.1 GCA_016786965.1 Chitinophagaceae bacterium | reverse complement strand
TCATAGTACACTTCAAAAGAAAAATGGCCCCCAAATTTTTCCCCTCCATCGAAGCCAACCTTGCGGGTGGTAAACCCTTTTCGTTTCATCAGTTCCATCATTATGATCGATTGCTGGCTGCAGGCAGCATACGGGTATTTCATAATATCATCCGGCACTACTATAGCACTGGCATTTTTTCCGGTCAGCGGTTCAAGTACCAGGGCCATATAATTATTAGTATAGCTGTATTTGGAGTAGCCATGATAAAATTTCTTGCGCACTATAGAACTGGCAAGAGCCGGGTAATCATGCTCAAATCTTACGTTACTGTCAGACGAACTGACAACAGCAAAAAGACTGTCGCAATAAGCCTCCAGCTTTGATATGGAAGACAGTCGCTGCAGGGAGGGATCAAATTCTTCCTTCCCGTTATAAACAGGTGTATCAGCACCCTGTTTATCAGACGCAGACCCTTTATAAAATAAATTAATAATGGCAAGGAATAGCAGTATATTAAAAAAAACAAATAGTAGCAACTGCATCATGAATAGCACTCTCTTCATAACAATTCAAATAATTTTCTACAGGTGGATTAGGTTTATCATAATAATACCAATAGCCTGCCAATGAATGTCATCACCGGCAAAATCTTTATGTTATTGACAAGCAATAAGAACTATAGTTTAGTTAGGAGTAATAACAAAATCTTACCCTGCACTAAAAGGTTCAGTATTCCCGTTGCTTTATCAGTAACAGGATGATTATTTCATGCTCTTTTTGGTGTTAAGTGGCGGAGGGTGCCTATGGTTGGCATTTAAAATGCGATGCAAATTACATATTTTTTTACCAATAATGCCTGGCAAATGCAAAAATGGCCCCGGTATAGCGGGGCCATTTTAATAAAATAAGGAGGACTACTTAAAACTTAAAGCCCAGGCCTATCAATGGTAATTTGTCTTCATCAGACATGGCATAGGTAAACGATAATAGTATCCTGCGCAATGGGGAGAACCAGAATCCACCGCCATATCCCACTTTCATTTTACTATCCGCATCATTTTTTACCCACACACGGCCTGCATCCACAAAAGCATGCAATCCAAAAGCAGCCGGGAACAGGTAAGTTTTAAAATTGGCAAGGCGAAGGCGCAACTCAGCCTGGTTGTAAAACTTGGTTTTACCCGCAAATCTGAATTTGCGAAAGCCCCGAAGATTCTCCTCGCTACCCAGGTATTGTGCCTGGTGAAATTCAAAACCATTGTCTCCTGTTGTAACACCAGCGCCTATTCTGTTGGCAAAAGTAAGGCGGTCCTTTATCAGGTTTAAGTATATACTGAAATCGGTGCTTAACTGCGTTGTCTTGTACTTGGTATCTCCCAGGCCGCCCAGGTACCTGACCTTGTTTTCCCAGTATACTCCTTTTGAAGGCAGCACCCGGTGGTCCCTTGTATCTATCAGTAAATTAACAAGGGCACCAAAATATTTCTGCTTGGTGTTTACTGTTGTGGGATCTAATCCATTTAATGCTGTTTGAGAAATATAACGGACCATATTGAGTTTGTCATCCGCATCCATTTCATAATACTGGAAAGTAGGGCCAAAGCTCAGCATCACTTTGTCTGAGAAACGCTGACGCAATAGTAAAGAAGCGTCGGCAAGATCGTACCTCGCCCGGTAATACCTGAATTTACCCGGTTTGGTTTTATCGTATACTGTATTAATGCCGTAGCCAAAGAAGTTGGTTATGTTATTAGGAGACCTAACATCAATATCTGTAGTAAGGTCCATCTTCTCGCCGATCACTCCAATAAATTCATTACTGTAGCGAAAACGGAAAGCACTGGTGGATAAAGAATGATTGGCTGCGAACGTATGGGATGATTTATAAGGCTCTTTGCGGAATCCATGGCGAATGAGCTTGAAGGCTACACCTAGTGATAAGCCATCGTCCGGATTGAACCCGATAGAAAGGCTGGGGCCGAATTTATTATAATCGTAATAGATCCTCTTGAATGAGTTTACAGCTGAGTCATTCGCCATCCTGTTTTTAAACTTCCCGGACAGTTTGTTATTGCCATCCTTTCTGTCGTACACCAACCCGCTGGTGGATGACTTGTTGGTGTTTTCGAAACTGTCTTCGCCACCACCGCCTATCATCCGCACTTTTATCTTATCATTTGTGCCTTTCATTACAAATTTGTCTTCTCCATCAAACCCGTACAGGCGGATCTCTTTGGTGTACATCGGGTCAAATTTCCGCTCATACATTTTTGTCGTTACCTGCCCTTCTTTATCGATCTTGAACACAGTTACCGTGGTGGAGCCATCGTCATTGCGGGTAATTTCAAACATTTCCTTTTTATCACTTCCGGTTACATTCACTATTTCGCTGAGGAAATGAAAATACTCCAGTGTTTCTTTCAGCAGGTAATTACGACGGGCCTTTAAAGTTTGGATGATCTTGCCAGATGAGATATCCCTGATCTCAGCGGGTTGCTGAGCCAGTGCTTTTTCAATCACCTGGTCTGTCATTTGCGACAGGAATTTTTCAGTGGCTTGCTTCCAGTCTTCTTCATCCATCTCATTTAAAAAGAAACGATCGAGGTTGCGGGCTGCAAAGTTGAACAGGCGGATACTGTTAGCTTCTTGTTTAAAGCCTTCCAGTTGTGGCACAAAAGACCTTCTTTTCGCCAACCCAGGCAGTAATCCCTGGTTGATATAAAAGGCCTGGTCTCTATCTCTTGGAATGGGGAAAAAGGTTTTCCCCTTACCATTATCGGTAGCACCCCATTGCCATTGATCTTCATGCCGGTCGAGGTCCATTACAAACATATCCAGTATGCGGGCACGGAGCAGCGCCTGCTGATCTACTCTGTTATCATTATCTTTCTCCAGTTTATCGGCCACATCATCGGTATCATACCCCTTATCTACGCCTTCCGGCAACCTTTCCTCTAATGTGGCAAGCATATTAGAAAAATCCTTACGGTACTCTCCCAGTTTAGGGTCATCAGGAATATAGATCAGCTTCACTTTCCCATAAGGCACCCCCGCAGCATCAGCCAGTACCTGCATCGACAGGCTCGCATAAGGGTAAGAAGCTGAAACCCCGTCAGATACAAGGTCTGCCGCTGCTTCACTTTGCAGATCGCCCGGCAATGTCTTATCAGTAATAAATTTCTGAATGGATCTGATGGTATACTGTCTGCCACTGGCATCTTCCAGGCGCAACGATTTTGTTTGTTTCCCCCCTCCTTTTTTTATAGGTGTCAGCCCACCTTTCTCAGTAGCAAGGTTAATTACAGGCGCCTTTACAGGAGTATTCCATTCTTTTCGGTAGTTGGTTCCCATCCAAAAAGTTCTGGAAGATTTCATGTTGAAGGTGGAACCTTTTACAGCTACAGAATCCTTTCCGGGCTGAGCGAAGGCTGATGGTACGCAGAACAGGAAACATACCGCCAGTAAGGTTAATAATCTCATGGTTGAGGGTTTAGACAGTTAATTGTTATGGTTGCAGTTGGTCTTAATCCCAAAAGGTACGTTTTTTTAAAAAAGCGTACAAAATAGAATTAAACAAAGATATGATAGCCACAGCACTGGCCTATACCGCATAAGGGGTATTTATGGTTGTTATATTGGGTACAAAGTCACATTTTTAGCCCCTGTCAGCCATTCGGGAGAAACTTTTGTGTAAATTGGAAACTTTATTTGGCCAGTCTATGTTATAAGACCGGCATACCGGGATGCTTTTGCAGCCATCGGCATGACATACTGCATTTTTGGTTACGGTTTTTGATTTATTAAACTGCATTTTTTAAGAAGGGGTTCATGAAAAAAACTTTTGTTCTGACCGTATTATGCCTGTTTTCACACCTGGTTATTATTGCACAGGAAGACACGATCAGTCAGCGTATAATACTGATCGGCGATGCCGGCCAGCTTACCAATGGACGCCACCCCGTTGTGGATGCAGTTCGAAAAAATATTACTCTGGATAATAAAACAACGGTTCTTTTTCTTGGCGATAACCTGTATAAAAATGGACTGCCGGATGACCAGTTAAAAGAGTATTTTAATGCCTCCAGAGCCATACTTGATTCTCAGCTTTCCGTAGCAGACGGTACCCCGTCCAAAGTATTTATGATCCCCGGCAATCATGACTGGGAAAATGGTGGCCGCGGCGGTTTCGATGCGATTATACGTCAGCAATTGTATGTTGATTTTCTCGGTAAGCCCAACGTAAAATACTATCCCGAAGATGGCTGCCCGGGCCCTGTAGAAGTAATATTGGGCAAAGACAGCAGTGTGGCGGTGATCATGTTCGACAGTCAATGGTGGCTGCACCCGTATGATAAACCAGAAATTGAATCTGACTGCCCTTCCAAAACAAAGGATGAACTGGTAACTCAGATCGCTGATCTGCTGGCCCGTAATTCCAAACGCCTGGTGATACTCGCCTGCCACCATCCTTTTGAAAGTAATGGCATGCATGGCGGTTACTATACCCTGAAGCAGCACATTTTCCCTTTTACTGACATTAAAAAAAGTCTGTACATCCCCCTGCCGGTACTTGGCTCCATCTACCCCATTGCCCGCAGTGTATTTGGCACCCCCCAGGATATCAAGCATCCCAACTATACCAACATGATACAGGAGATCACCAATGTGGTGAAAACATCTTCTACCAATGTGGTATTTGTATCAGGCCATGATCATAACCTTCAATACATAAAAAAGAACGGGTTTGACTACATTGTAAGTGGTGGAGGCTGCAAGCAAAACCGGACTTCCAAAAGCAGCAACAGTCTTTTCAATTCCACCGCCACTGGTTTTTCAGTGATGGAAGTATCGAAGAACAAAAACGTAAATGTCACTTTCTATACGGTAACCGATACCAGCTTTCAAAAGGCTTTTACCTCTCCCATGCTTAATTTTTCGAAAATTGCTGATACCACAACAGCAGCAGTTATTGAAAAATTTGTTTCCAAATACCAGGACACGGTTACTATTGCAGCCAGAAAAGACCTTTCGCCAATTAGAGGTTTAAAAAAATTCTTCATGGGACAGAATTATCGCCATGAATGGTCTACACCGGTGAATATGAGGGTATTTAACATCAGCCAGGAAAAGGGCGGTTTGAAGATAATTAGCCTGGGCGGTGGAAAGCAAACCAAGACCCTGCAAATGACCGACAAAAAAGGAAAAGAATGGATATTACGCAGCATGGTTAAGAATACAGCAAGTGTGATCCCCGACATCTACCGAAGTGACCTGGCACATGACCTTGTAACGGAACTCAGTTCTGCCTCACATCCCTACGCTCCGCTTATTCTACCGGAACTGGCAAAGCCACTTCGCATTTCAGTACCACACCCGGAATTATTTTTTGTACCCGATGATCCGGCACTTGGTATTTACAGGCCTCTTTTTGCCAATACTGTTTGCATGCTGGAGGAAAAAGAACCTTCTTTTGACGGTTCAAACACCAAGACCACTGCCAAGGCCTTTAATAAAATGCTGGAGGAAAACGACCATCGGCCCGACCAGGAAGCAGTATTAAGGGCCCGGTTGCTGGATATCATATTAGGTGATTTTGACCGCCACTTTGATCAGTGGAAATGGGGTAACAGAGATACAGGAAAAGGTAAAATCTATTACCCGATACCAAGAGACCGTGACCAGGCATTGTTTCGTTCGGATGGTTTTTTACTCAAAGCTGTCAGCGGCAGAGCACTGCCTTTTTTAAAAGGTCTGAGGAGTGATATTCCAAAAGTGAATTGGCTGGGTTATACCGCCAGGGATTTCGACCGCTTTTTCCTCACGGCACTGAATGCTGACGAATGGAAGAAAACAATTACAGAAGTGCAGCAAAGCCTGACTGATTCCGTTATTGCAAGGGCCATGAGCAAGATGCCTCCGGAAATAAAATCTTTTCATAATGATAAGATCATTCGCAAAATGATGAGCCGAAGGAATCTTTTGTCCACGGAAGCACTTACTTATTACCGCTTCATTTCAAAAAAAGTCAATGTCGTGGGCAGCAACATGAAGGAGTATTTCAAAGTAACAAATCACGAGAATGGGCTGCAGGTAAAAGTATATGCCCGCCAAAAAGGAAATGACACCAGTTTTATCATGTACAGCCGGGTGTTTGACCCTGCTGTTACTAAAGAGATTCGGCTGTTTGGTCTGCACGATGATGATGTATTTGAAATAGATGAAAAGGCTGCATCCCGCATCAAGATTCGTATTATCGGTGGAAAAGGATATGACACTTTTAACATAAAAGGACAAACTGAAGCTATTCTTTATGACCAGAAAGATGGTGGCAATGTGATACTCAACAGCAGCCGTGCAAAAAATCGTTTTTCCATTGATGCTCCAGCCAATGATAAAAGCATTGTAGGGTTCAACTACAATACCACTAAATTGCCGCAGCTTTTATTTGGATATAATTCAGATGATGGCTATTTGATAGGAGGGGGAATTTCCCGCAGAACCTATGGCTTCCGAAACCTGCCTTATGCTACCGACCAGCAATTCTCTTTGTTGTATGCACCAACTCATAGAGCTGTTCAGATGCGCTACCGCGGAGAGTTCAACCATGTAACAAGGAACATAGACGTTTTGATAAATGCAGACTTTTCTTCTCCTGCATTGAAGAACTTTTTTGGTCTTGGAAACAACACCGTTCCTCAGGAGGGAAAAGAAGCCAATTATTATCAAACCAGGTATAGGACCATTGAAGCAGAACTCCTCATCCGCAAGCGGCTTTTTGAAAAACTGCATTTCATGGTGGGACCTTACTTTTTTAATTACCAGAACCGTTACGCTGATAATGCTTCTAATGTTCTTGGCAGACCATCGCAGTTGGGGCTCGATTCTGCCCGCATTTTTTCCAACAAATCTTACTTTGGAGGTAAAGCCGTAATGCGACTGGACAACCGTAATAATGAAGTATTTCCTACCCGCGGTATGCTTTGGAATAACCAGTTTACTGCTGCTGCAGGAATGGGTAAAGGCACAAAAAGCTACGCCACCTTTACCTCTGATATGGTCTTGTATGCCAGCCTCAGCGACCCTGCCAGGGTAGTGGCTGTGCTGAAGTTTGGTGGCGGACGCCTCTTTAATAAAAATTATGAGTTTTTCCAGGCCATGAACTTCGGTGCAAATAATAACCTGGCAGGATTCAGAAAGAACCGGTATGCCGGTACATCCATGCTTTATACCGGTATAGAAATGAAAATCAAATTACTGGATGTCAACTCATATATGTTACCAGGCCCTATCGGTATCACCACTTTCTATAATGCCGGTCGGGTGTGGCACTCCTCAGACAATGGGGGAAGCTGGCATGGAGCTTATGGATTTGGCTTCTATTACAATCCGTTGAATCTTTTTTCCATTACAGCCAGTGCCGGCTTTTTTGAAAAAGAAAGAATCTATAACATTACTATCGGTACAAAGATCAATCTTACTTATTAATACGGCTTCTGTGTAAAAGAACCACATTACGCAGTTTAAAGGTTATCTTGTATTTATTTCAAAAAGAAGCATGTCTGTTTCCAATATAGTATTACCCCGCCGCTCCGCAGTCAAGAAAAATGAAGTGAAACTCATATTGGTCATTGCCATATCCTGGACCATTATTGACTTCCTTATTTTCATCATACGGTTTGCAACAGAAACGTACACACCAAAGTACGAAAGCACCAATGCAGGAGCTGCCAAAACTATTTTACTGAGAGAATTGAATGTTTTCATTTTCAGCCTTATCATCGGATATTTTCTTATATCTGTATTGCGTAATTTTTTGCGCTACACTTCCCCCTGGTTAAACCTGTTGATCAAAACCCTTCTTCTTGTCACAGTGGCCATCGTAATGAATTTCTTTATCTATTTTACGTATAGTCTGCTGATTGAGCAGCAGCCGCTATCTGATGCTTTTACAAAGTTTATTGAAAATACATTCCGCAGAAAATGGTTACTGGAGAAAATGCCGGAATGGGTGTTGCTTTTTATTCTTACGCAATTGGCTTTAGAGATTAATAACAAATATTCACAAGGTGTATTCTTCAATATTATTGTGGGCAAATATCTGCAACCCAAAGAAGAGAATCGTATCATCATGTTTATTGATCTGAAGAATTCAACACCAATAGCCGAAAAGCTGGGACATAAAGAATACTTTAAATTCATACGGGATGTGATCTATTGTATGGCAGCAGGTATTGCGGAATATGATGGCCGTGTATATCAATATGTAGGAGATGAAATAGTGGCCTGGTGGCCGGCTACCCCGGCCAATGCCCGAAAATGTATGTACTCCATCATTGAAGCAAGAAAGATATTGAATAAGAACGCAGATGTGTTCAGAAGGGGATACGACATTACTCCAGAATATAAAGTGGGCATACATGCTGGCAATGTAACTGTAGGCCAGGTAGGTATTACCAAAAAAGACCTCGTCATGAGCGGCGATACCATCAATACTGCGTCCCGCATCAGAAGTGCCTGCACAGAATTGAATCAGAAGTTTGTCGTCTCCAAAGAAATGATTGATTTGCTCGGCATGGAAAACTGGCAGAGTGAGAACCTTGGTATAGTTGACCTGAAAGGTAAAGGACAAGGCATTGAACTTTTTGCCTTAAGAATTTAACCTAACTTTCCTTCCTGTGTGCTATGAGAAAAAAAAATAT
>JAEUVL010000063.1 GCA_016786965.1 Chitinophagaceae bacterium | reverse complement strand
CAGGAAACCATAAAAGGATTTAATGGCGACATTGGCATCTATGTAAAAAATCTGCGGACAGGCAAAACCGTTTCCATTAATGCGGATACTGTTTTTCCTACGGCCAGTATTGTAAAAGTGCCGATACTCGTTGGCATTATGGATAAAATAAACAAAGGGGAACTGAGGTACGACTCCTCTCTCACCTACAAAGATTCTCTGCTGTATGCAGGGTCTGATATTTTAGGTTCGTTTAAAACAAATGAGAAGATCGCATTGAAAAAAGTACTCATGTTGATGCTGACCACAAGTGACAACACGGCCAGCCTCTGGCTGCAAAGCATTGCCGGTACAGGTACCCGCATCAATGAGATAATGGAGGGTTTGGGATTAAAAGACACCAGGGTAAATTCAAGAACTACCGGCAGAGAGGCCAACCGGACACAATATGGCTGGGGCCAAACCACACCTGCCGAAATGGGAAACCTTTTTGAAAAGATATATCGCAGTGAAGTTATCTCTGCTGCTGCCTGCGAAAGAATGATGCGCTGCCTGGGAAGAAATTACTGGGATGAGCAAGAGGCGATTTCGGTGATACCACCCACTATTGAAGTTTTCAGTAAGAATGGTTGTGTAAATGCCAGCCGGAGCGAGGCCATGATCGTAAATGCACCCGACAATCCATATGTGTTTTGCATTTTTACAAAAAACAACAAAGACCAAAGCTGGACCTATGAAAATGAGGCCTGGGCCATGGCCCGGAAAGTATCAGCATTGTTGTGGGAGTATTTTGCATCAAAATAGGTGTGTGCTTACTTAAAAATCTGGTACACCACCCAGCTCATCAAATACGCCAATGCCGTCATATATATCAACTGAATGATGGGCCACTTCCAGCTTTTTGTTTCTCTTTTTACCACCGCCAAAGTGCTCATACATTGCATCGCAAATACGTAGAAGATCATCAGAGAAAGACCGGCTGCCAGGTTGAAAACCGGTGTTCCGTCTGGCCGAACGGCGGCTTTCATTTTTTCCTTTAATAATAAACTTCCTTCATCCTCATCACCCACACTATAAAGGGTGGCCATGGTGCCCACAAATACCTCCCTGGCTGCAAAAGAAGTGATAAGCGCAATGCCGATCTTCCAATCGTATCCCAAAGGCGTAATTACCGGCTCAATACTCTTACCCATAATACCGGCGTAAGATGATTCCAGCTTTGCTGATTTGTACTCATTTTTTAGCCTGGCTGTATCTGCTCCGGGCATTGTCAGGGCTTTTTCATATTTATCAGACAACTGCTGCATCCTGTTTCCCGGGGCAAAAGAAGAAAGGCCCCATAGCACCAGGCTGATGATCATAATGACTTTTCCTGCATCAAACACAAATATCCGTGCCTTATTGATCATTGTTGGCAGCACATTATTCCACCTGGGTGAACGATAAGTTGGCAATTCCAAAATAAAAAAACTCTTCTCGTTGATCCGGATGAACCATTTGGCCACATACGAAACGATCAGCGCCAGCACCAATCCCAGCAGGTAGAGCCCCATCATCACAAGCCCCTGTACACCAAGAAACCCCAACAGGTATGTTTTGGGGATTACCAGCCCGATCAAAATGGTATAAACCGGCAGCCTCGCCGAACAACTCATTAAGGGCGTTATTAATATAGTCAGCAGTCGCTCCTTCCGGTTTTCAATATTTCTTGCACTCATGATGGCCGGCACCGCACAGGCAAAGCCGCTGATCATCGGCATCACACTCTTGCCATTCAGCCCCACATTGCGCATCAGCCGGTCGGAGAGAAAACTTATTCTGGCCATATAGCCGCTGTCTTCCAGCAAAGTGATAAGCCCAAACAGTATCATGATCTGCGGTACAAATACCAGGATACCGCTCAACCCGGCCACGACTCCATTGATCAACAGGTCCGTCCATCGGTTATCAGGCAGAGAAGTTGACAGTGCCTGGCTAAGTTTGGCAAAACCCAGTTCGATCCAGTCCATCGGAAATTGTGCCAGCCAAAACACACTTTGGAACAACAGGAATAAAACGCCCAGCAGGATCAGATAACCCCATACCCGGTGAAGGAGCAGGTTGTCCAGTTTTTCGGTAAATAGTGTTTTTTGCAAAGGGTCCGGTTCAGATACTGCCGTCTGCATTACCTGCCGGATACGGCCATAGCGCTGCAATATTTCTTCCGCCTGTGTTTTGGTGGGGTTGAATTTATTTTTAATTTCTATTTGCTCAATGGTCTCTTGCATTTCATTGCTCAATGCAAAAGACTCATGGTTAATAAGGTAATGAATGGCTGCATAGTCGCTCAATTCCGGAAAGCGGGCCTGTACATCCTGAATAGATGTTTCGGCCAGCGCTTTATTATCAATAAAATCCCGGGCGGGTGCCTGATATAACTGCTGCAAGGTTTGCTCTATGGTTTTTTTCAGTTGTGGGATGCCTTTGTTCTTTCTTGGGTTAACGGCCACCACCGGCACACCCAGTTCTCTTTCCAACGCAGGAATATCAATTTTGATTCCCTTTCGGTTGGCAAGATCCATCATCGTCAATGCTATTACCACCGGGGTCTTGAGGTCAATAAGCTGGGTACAAAAAAGCAGGTTTCTCTTCAGGTTACTGGCATCTGCCACCGCCACCACCACATCAGCCTTGATATCGGTATCCTGGTTCAGCAGTACTTTATAGCTAACCCATTCATCCAGCCGCTTGGGGTACAGACTGTAACTGCCCGGCAGATCAATTATTTCTACTGAAAGGCCCGGAGACAAAGAGGTGGCACCGGTCTTCTTATCTACGGTCACTCCCGGAAAATTGCCCACTTGCTGGTTCAGCCCTGTCAGGCTGTTGAACAGTGAGGTCTTGCCACTATTGGGGTTACCTACTAATGCGATATGAAGTTTCTCTTTTTTCAATGAAGTATGGCCTTGACCGGGCAATAGCAATAGCCGCAAAAGTAGAATGGCAGAAGCAATCCACCTTACGAATTGCGATTTTTAGGCTGCCCGATGCGGAAAAGCTGGGTTATCGGGGTACATCGCCTGCTACAGGGTTACAAGGCGAGCCAATGATATACTTTGTGAATTGATATAGACCGATAAATGAAATAATGTTTTTCAACAAAATCTTACCAGAATATTTTACAATAAATAAACGGGCAGGTCTGTTCTGTCTAATAACTTTGCGTCACATTAACCAATATATTATGCTGTCCAATCTGTCGAAAGCTCTTTTCCTTATCCTGTTGCTATCTGCCTGTCATTCTTCCAAAAAGATAGTTAAAACAGACACGCAACTACAAGACAGCCTCAAAGCACATATTCAATACCTGGCCGATGACAGGCTGGAAGGCCGCCGCACCGGCACTCCGGGTGAAGAACAGGCGATGAAGTATATCGCTGATCAGTTTAGATCAATCGGGTTGTTGCCCAAGGGTACTGAATACTACCCTCAGTCCTTTACAGTAAATGATGGTAAAAAAATTGACGATGTAACAGCGCTCATTATTAATGGAGATACGCTCCAAACAGGGAAAGAATTCTTTCCTTTCCCTTTTAGCCCGGATGCGGCCATTGAGGCCTTACCGGCCATAGCTGTACAGGAAGCTGATATGCCCTGGTTTTTTGATCTGAAAGAAACCCTGGAAGAAAATAAGAACAATCCGCATTTCGACCTGGCGGATTATATCCGCACCAATTCAAAAAAGGCAAAAGATAAAGGGGCCTCTGCCATTATATTATATAATTC
>JAEUVL010000056.1 GCA_016786965.1 Chitinophagaceae bacterium | reverse complement strand
AGCAGATCGGTACCGATGGAATACACATCACGCACCTTGCCACGATAAAAAGCTGTCTGCTGGGGAAAGGAAAAAGGAGCCATGGCCGAAAGTAAGAAGGGGGTTAAAAGTAGCCAATCTGCAGGGCAGTAAGATTTCAACAATTTATCCCTGCGGAGCCCCGGTTGGAGGCCCTGCCGGAGATGTCCACATTCTCTCTTTTCCCTTAAAAATTAAATTTTTAGATACACATTACAATGCTTATTTTTCCGCTCAATTCCAAACCAAAATTCCCTATTATGAGAAAAAGCTATAGCTTTTTAGCAGCCTTGTTCATGGCTTGCCTGTTTTCAGTTACTGCTAATGCACAATCTGTTACCATCTCAGGTACTGTAACGAATGCTACGTCCAAAGAGAATGTTCCTGCTGTTTCGGTAGTGGTAAAAGGCACCAGCACTGGTACCTACACTAACTCTGATGGCGCCTTTAGCCTGAAAGTGGCCAAACTGCCTGTTACACTTGTCTTCAGTTCGATAGGATATGATGCACAGGAAGTAACTGTTACCGATGCATCGGCCCCCGTAAAAATTGATTTTAAAGTAAATAATGCCCTTGGACAGGAAGTGGTGGTAGCAGCCACCCGTGCCCCGCAGCGGATCCTCGAATCACCCGTAACGGTGGAAAGAATGAGCGCCGCTGTGATCCGCAACCTTGCTGCCCCTACTGTTTATGAAGCCATTACCAACCTGAAAGGGGTGGATGTGCATACTGCCAGCTTAACCTTCCGCACGGTGACCACCCGTGGTTTCGTAAGCAGCGGTAATACCCGTCTGAACCAATTGGTGGATGGAATGGACAACCAGGCCCCGGGCCTCAACTTTTCTGTAAGCAGCATCGTAGGCCTTACTTATCTGGATGTTGATAATGTGGAAGTACTCTCCGGTTCTTCTTCTGCCTTGTATGGTTCCGGTGGTATGAATGGTACGGTACTGATCACCAGTAAGAATCCTTTTAAATACCAGGGGTTCAGCTTTAATGTGAAGCAGGGTATCATGCATGTGGATGGCAAGCAAAGAAAAGCAGCTCCCTATAATAATATTACCATGCGCTGGGCAAAGTCATTTAATAATAAAGTGGCTTTCCGTGTTTCAGGTGAACTGATCCGTGGCAGCGACTGGCAGGCAGATGATTACCGTAACAAACAACAGATCGGTATCCTGAGCAATGTAGTGGGTGGAAACAGGTTCAACGACCCCAACTATAATGGTGTGAATACTTATGGTGACGAAACAAGTGTGAATATAGGCCAGCTGGCTGCCCTGCTTAGCTCAGGTGTGAATGCGACCGTACTGGCACAAAGTGGTGGCCTGGTAAATCTGCAGGCGGCTGCCAATAACTATTTTGCGGCTATTGGTAATCCAACTTATCCCAGCAACGCACAGGTAGCTGGTTATGTAGGTCTTTTCCCTGCTGCAGTACAACCTGCGGCTCAATTGTATGCACCCATGTATTTGGGCCTTACCCGGAATTATTTCGGTAACAGCAACAACGTGACCCGTACAGGTTATGAAGAGAAGACCCTGGTAGACTATAATACCCTGAATGTAAAGCTCAACGCTGGAATACATTGGAATATCACTGATAAGATCGAAGCTTCTTTTAATACCTATTTTGGTACCGGTACTACTGTATACACTGGTGCTAACCGTTATTCACTCCGCAACTTTAAAATGGCGCAGCACAAACTGGAGTTTAAAGGAAAGACATGGATGCTGCGTGGCTATACCACCCAGGAAAATGCCGGTGACTCATACATCGGTGATGCTGTGGGAGCTTTTATAAACGAAGCCTGGAAGCCCAGCGTGAATTCCAGCAGCCTGCCTAATATTGCCGCTTCCTGGTTTCCCCAGTATCTGCTTACCTTCTCAGAAGGCAGACGCCAGTCAAACGGTGGTGCCAGCGATATTCAATTACATACTGCTGCCCGTACCACCGCTGATGTAGGCCGCTTTATGCCGGGCAGTGCCCAATTCAATGCAGCAGCTAATGTTATTAAGAACACACCGGTAAGCAAACCCGGCGGTGCTAAATTCCTCGATAAATCTGACCTGTGGGCTGCAGAAGGACAACTGAATGTATCCGATGCCGCAGGCTTCTCTGATGTGGTAGAAGTACTGGCTGGTGTAAACTGGAAACAGTGGGCCATGAACTCACAAGGAACGATCTTCTCAGATACAGCACAGATAATCCGTGTAAATGAGTATGGCGGTTATGTACAATTAAAGAAGAAGTTGTTGAATGACGTGTTGACGCTGATCGCTTCAGGCCGTTATGATAACCAGACCAATTTTGATGGTAAATTCACTCCCCGCTTAGCAGCGGTGGTAAGAGTGGCAAAAGATAATAATGTCCGTTTGTCTTACCAGACAGCGTACCGTTTCCCTTCTAACCAGAACCAGTATATAAGCCT
>JAEUVL010000187.1 GCA_016786965.1 Chitinophagaceae bacterium | reverse complement strand
GGAGAACTGCCGAATGATTTCCGGATATGCCGGAATTTGAAATTAACCGTGATATTGATGGCGTGAAGTATTGACATGGTTATTCACTTTTAGGGATGGTATTGGATAGGTCAAGAATTTGTTTTGTCAGCACAGGCCAGGAAAACTGTTTCTTTTTTTCTTTCAGGAAAGGCAGAAAATGCTGTTCGCCTGTTTTATAAAACTCCAGTATTCCTGAAGCAATGGACGCAGCAGTTGGTTCCACTACCAGGCCGGCTTCGTTATGAGATACCAGTGCGGGTAATCCGCCAACATTGGTGACCACCATTGGCTTTTCAAAATGATAGGCCAGTGGGGTAACGCCGCTTTGCGTGGCGTTGCGATAGGGCTGAACAACGGCGTCCGCAGCACAGAGATAATATTTTACATCACTGTCGGGGATAAAATCTGTTTTCAGTATCAACTGCTCTTCTATGCCCAGCCGGGTGATCTGTTCCCGGTATGCTTTCTCGTCTTCATAAAACTCACCCGCCACCAGTAGTTTGATGTCTGCTTTTTTTATTCGTTCATCAGCCATGGCCTCCAGCAATAGATCGAGTCCTTTGTACTTTCTTATAAACCCGAAGAACAGGATGATCTTTTCTTCTGTTGGTAGCTTCAAGAAATTCCGGGCATCGGCTTTGGAAACGATCTCACCGAAATTATCATATAAAGGATGCGGTTGCAGGATAACAGGTTTTTTCTTTTCAAACTGTTCCAGGTCCTTCTTTACTTTTTCACTCATTACCACGAAAGCATCACAGGGCTTTAAGAAATACTTGGTGAATAGTTTATCACCGGCCCTTTTTTCATGTGGTATCACATTATCTGCCAGGCATATTATTTTAGTGTGCCTGTTTTTCTTCGCTATTCTCAGAATGGTTCCAAAAGCAGGCCCCATCAGCGGCAGCCAGAAGCGAACGATGATCAGGTCGGGCTTCAGTTTCTTTAAGCGTCTGCCTGTTTTTATCCAGTTAAAGGGATTGATAGAATTGATCACACTGTGAATGGTGATATTTTCCGGCGCCGGTTCATCAGTGTATTGACTGGTGCCCGGAAACATGAACGAAGGATACTGAAGTGAAAAAGAATAGATCTCACAGTCGTGCCCTTCCTTCAGCAGCTCTTTGGTTAACCGGTGATTAAAGGTGGTGATACCACCTCCCCTGAACGGATGCGCCGATCCTATTATCACAATTTTCGACATTACAACCCTGTTTTCTTTTCAATCAGGTAAGAGTTCCTGTTGGGAGAATTCCGGGAGATCAGCTCACCGATAAACCCTGCGAGGAATAATTGCATGCCAATGATGAGTGAAGTAAGCGAAAGATAAAAGCCCGGCCGGTTAGTAAGGGCAAAACTGGCGTCCAGTATTTTGGATACGATCAGGTAGATGGAAATACCCAGACCGATCAAAAAGAAAACAGAACCCCATAAACCAAAGAAATGCATCGGGCGTTTCGAAAATTTTCCAACAAAGGTGATGGATAGCAGATCGAGGAAACCATTCACAAAGCGGCGCCAGCCAAACTTGGACACGCCGTATTTCCTGGCCCGGTGCTCCACCACTTTTTCTCCTATCTTTTTAAACCCTGACCATTTGGCCAATACCGGAATGTAGCGGTGCATTTCACCATATACTTCAATGCCTTTTATCACCCGGTTACGATAAGCTTTTAACCCGCAATTAAAATCATGCAGTTTAATGCCGGACACTTTGCGGGTTACAGAATTGAAGAACTTGGAAGGAATATTTTTGGTAAGTGTGTTGTCGTATCTTTTTTTCTTCCAGCCGCTCACCAGGTCATACCCTTCTTCCAGGATCATGCGGCGGAGTTCCGGTATCTCATCGGGGCTGTCTTGCAGATCAGCATCCATGGTGATCACCACATCGCCGGTGGCGGCCCTGAAGGCTTCATGCAGGCCGGCAGACTTGCCATAGTTGCGCTGAAACTTGATGCCTTTAATGCTGGGGTTTTTCGACCGCAGGTCTTCGATCACCTGCCACGAATTATCGGTACTGCCGTCGTCCACAAAGATCACCTCGTAGCTGTAGTGGTGTTCATTCATCACCTTTTCTATCCAGGCGGACAGTTCCGGCAATGATTCTGCTTCATCTATAAGGGGTATCACGATGGAAAGGTCCATAACTTATTTTCTCCTGGTAATTAATAACGATGTCACAGCAGTTACCACAGCTCCAATGAACAAATATCCGATAATTGAGCCGTAAACCAGCGTCAG
>JAEUVL010000011.1 GCA_016786965.1 Chitinophagaceae bacterium | reverse complement strand
TCATCCACTACTGATGTAGGCTTTACTTATGTGCCCGGTAGTTTTAATTCGCAAGGATGGATCAATTGGTTTGAACTATTTACCCGCTGCAATATTTCATTGAATGGAACAGATCAACTTCTTTTTCGTGACTGGCCAAGTGTTGGCAGTGGCTCTGCTGAATTTGTAGTGAGCAATGCATCGGCTGCCACCCAGGTGTGGGATATTACAGATCCGCTTAATCCTTTACAAATGCAGGGCAGCGTCAGTGGCGGAACATTCCGTTTTAATAATACTACAGAAAGGCTTCGTGAGTATGCCACATTCAATCAGGCTAATTTTTTACTGCCAATTGCAATTGGGAAAATAAGTAACCAGGACCTCCATAATACCTCACCGGTTGACATGATCATTGTTGCTCATCCATCATTAGTATCGCAGGCACAGCGCCTGGCACAATTGCATCAGCAGCAAAATGGGTTACGGTCATTGGTAGTAACCACGGGACAGGTGTATAATGAATTTGGCAGCGGCGCTGCTGATCCAACCGCTATCCGTGATCTTGTGAAAATGTATTTCGATAAGTACAATGCCAGCCCGATCAATAAATTGAAATACTTGTTGTTGTTTGGCGATGCCTCTTTCGATTTCAAAGACAGGATAACAGGTAATACGAACCTGGTACCTGCTTATGAAAATAATTTTTCGCTTGATCCGCTATCAACTTATACATCGGATGATTATTTTGGTTTCCTGGAAGATAACGAAGACATTAATTCAGGGCTCATCACGAATCTGCTGGATATTGGTATTGGAAGGGTGCCGGCAAAGAATGCAGCAGAAGCAACCAATTTTGTAGACAAAGTAGCTGCTTATCTGGCTCCGCAAAGCCTGGGACCGTGGAGAAATACCCTCACCTTTCTGGCCGATGATGAGGATAATAACCTGCACCTGCAGGATGCAGAAATATTTACGACCACTGCGTCAACAACAGCCACTGTTTTCAACCAGCAAAAAATTTACCTCGATGCTTTCCGGCAGGAAAGTGGTGCGGGGGGGAGCCGGTATCCAGAAGCTAACCAGGCGAGCAATAACCAAATTTATAATGGCACCCTTATCTGGAATTACAGCGGACATGGTGGTGCCAGCCGACTGGCAGAAGAAACAATTTTGGATCAGCAAACAGTGAACAGTTGGAACAACCCCGATAAGCTGCCATTATTCATAACCGCCACCTGCGATTTTGCGCCGTATGATAATCCTTCAATCAATTCCATCGGGGAAAATATTTTATTGAGACCTAAAACAGGCGCTATTGCGCTGATGACGACCACCAGGCTGGTATTTGCCTTCAGCAACCGGATCATTAACAATAATTATTTACAGTTTGCCTTACAGCCGGACGCCAGCGGAGTTTATAAAACACTGGGCGATGCGGTAAAGGAAGCAAAGAATTATACCTACCAGACTTCCAGCGATGTGGCGAATAACAGAAAATTCACTTTGCTTGGGGACCCGGCCCTTACGCTGGCCTTTCCCCGGCTAAAAGTA
>JAEUVL010001072.1 GCA_016786965.1 Chitinophagaceae bacterium | reverse complement strand
CACAGCCACACACTTGCCAATCCGCTGTCTTCATTTGTAAGTACCGGAGAAAATTGCTGCTGATTAGTAATAGTATTGACCTGCAAAACAATTTTTCACAAAACCTTCCACCATGAAAAAAATTACTACCACTCTCCTCTTCAGCACCCTGTTATTAGTGTCTTTAAAAATCCAGGCACAATGCGGCACACCGGTTAATCTGCAGTCATCTTACAGCAACAATGTGTCCACCTTCACCTGGGATGGGGTGCCCGGCGCCACCGAATACACATTTGAAATAGACTGGGCCGGCGGCGGATGGTCATTCGGAGAAATGCCAACTTCCACTAATTCATTTTCCATCAACGGCCTCATGCAGGGAGGCGAATTTCAATGGCGGGTAAGGGCCAATTGCAATGGCACCTACAGCAGCTATTCCACCACTGCCTTTTACAACTCTCCCTGCCTGGAGCCATACAATCTCTCCACTACAGCCATCACCACCAACAGTGCCGTACTCAACTGGGCACAGTCATCCACGGTCAATAATAACAATACCGGCTATTCCGTTTCCTACCGCCGGCTTAATACCGGCAACTGGATACAGCTCACAAATATTTATAACAACCCCACCACCCCTTTCTTTAATTTAACGGGCCTGCTCCCCGGCACGGTGTATGAGTGGCGGGTAAGAAGGGCTTGCTCTTATTTCAACAGTAATTATATCTACAGCCAGTTCGCCACACTGGCCTGTATACCCGCTGGTAATAATACCAACGAGTGGATCAGTCAGTTTACACTCGGCACCATCAACCGCCTCTCCGCTGCCGAAACAGGTGGCTATAAAAGTACGGGCCTGTCTACCGACCTGGTCATCGGCTCCACGGCAAATGCAGGGCAGATACGGGCCGGCTTCCCGGCTACGGTACGCAATGAACGGTTCAATGTTTATATCGACTTTAACCGCAACGGAAGTTTTGCCGATCCCGGCGAAGCATTGGTCAGCGGCTCCAATGCCACCCTGATCAATGGCACTACGATAAAGAATTTTTCTATTAATATTCCCGCTACGGCCACTGCCGGCCCCACTGCCATGAGAGTGGTAATGAGAAGGAACAACAGCGGATCTGTTACCTCCTGCATCACCGGCTACCAGGGCGAGGCAGAAGATTATATCGTA
>JAEUVL010001058.1 GCA_016786965.1 Chitinophagaceae bacterium | reverse complement strand
GAAACAAGTTCTGTAGTTATTGCCGATATAACAGCGGCCCCATTCAATATTCCTACTATGAATGGCGGGGTGGAATCTGCGGGTTGCTCTTTTTATGACGGCGCTCTTTATTTCGGAATAGAGGGAGGTACTCATTCCACCGGCGGCAGTACTCCAACTATTACCACCCGTGAAACTATTGTGTACCGGATCAATATGGATGCGAGCAATAACCCGATCAATGCAGTGCAGGTATATGCTACCAACGCATCTACCAGCGGATCTGGCTCACAAACTACCATACATGACTGGGGTGATTTTGTGATTAAGGATGGTGTGTTGGTTAATTGTAATACTGCCAGGAATGGTACCAACTATTCTCAGAGCAAATTTCATCATTATAATATGATGACAGGCACTGTAACCAACGTGTATAACAATCCCGGTACTACTAACTGGAATGGCCAGATCGGTATGACATGGGCCCAGAACTATTATTATTTCAGGGGATCAACTGCTGGTAACTCTGTGGTAGGCCCTTATGATGGTGCAGGCACCTGTGGTGCTGCCACCACCATAACATTGGCTGGGCCTGGTCCATCCTGGGCTGGTAATGCCGGTGACGCATCTGATCCCTTCCGCCCTAAATGTGATTTTGGAGATGCACCTGCCAGTTACGATCCTTATGCAGATCCTGCCACGCAAAGCCCTGCTGTGCATGAAAGGGCAGATACCATGTGGATAGGGACCACTACTTCAGAAGCTACTTCCTGGAACAGGGAATATTTTAAACTGGGAACCAATGGCACAGCAGATACAGACAATGGTATTGCCAGTGTTCCTTTCCTACAGCCCGGCCCAAGTACGGCCAGCTACCTGGCACAGGTGTCAGTGTATAATGGCACTACCACGAATGCAAGGGTAATTGCCTGGCTTGATTTTAACGGCAATGGAACTTTTGATGCTGCCGAAGCTGCTACGCTGATACCTGCCGGAGATATTGCTCCAGGTGCTGGTGTGCAAACAAGATATTTATACTGGCCTTCTATCAGCGTTAGCGCCTCTCTTACTGCTGGTACCTCTACTTATTTACGTGTGAGGATAACGAATGCTACTGCTGGTATGACAACCAGCCATGCTACAGGTTATTTTGAAAAAGGTGAAGTGGAAGACTACCGGGTAATAGTGGATAATTTTCCGCTGGCTACTCACCTGCTTGATTTTAAAGCCAAGCTGGAAGACAAGAAAGTGAAACTGGAATGGAGAGCTACAGAGGATGCCGGTACCTACTCTTATGAAGTGGAGAAAAGCACAGATAATATAAACTGGAGAAAAGTGACCGCTGTAAATTCTAATGGTGTGGCAGGTACCTTCAGCTACCAGGCAGTGGATGAGAACCCGCTGAAAGGCATTTCTTATTACCGGTTGAAGATGCTGGAAGGCACCGGTATGCGCTACAGTAATGTAAAACAGATATCGTTCAACGAGTTTACCGCCAGCCTGGTGATAGCGCCGAACCCGGCAACAGATAAAACAAGTTTGCTGATAGAGACCAATGAGACAACTGAAGCTGCTATTGAATTAGTAAATATGCAGGGCAAAGTAATGTTATCATTTAAACGGACCCTCACCAGCGGACCTAACAACATCCCACTACCATTGCCATCAACACTTAGTACAGGTATGTACATGCTGAAAGCAACGGTGGGTACTAAAACAATACAACAGAAACTGATCATTAATAAATAGGCTAACTAAACTACCCGCAGTGATCGTAAGACAGATCTCTGCCAATAATAACCAATATTCAAATCCCCGAGCATGAAAAAACCACCAATGCTGCTATTAGCAGCGGCAATCGTTGCCATTACAAGTTTTTGTATTCTAGTACAATACCGAACGAACAGTACCCCGGCTGTTGGCGAAACCGGGAAGAAAAAAGAAAAAGAAACCGGCTCGCAGAAACAGCTGGCCATGTGGTTTCAATCTAAAGGATATCCAAATCCCAATAACCTTTCCGGCAAGTACGAGGCTGCCTGGCAGGAGTACCTGGAAATAAAACAACGCACCAACCAGCAGGAAACAAGGATCAATGCTGCGAACTGGACATCGTTGGGCGATGTATCAACTATCGGCGGAAGGATCCTTTGTGTAACGGTAGATCCCAATAACTCTAATAACCTGTGGGCTGGTTCTGCCAGCGGCGGTATCTGGAAATCAACCAATGCAGGAGCCAGTTGGGTAAGTGTACCTACCAATTTGGCTGTACTTGGCGTTGCTTCTATTATTGTTGACCCTTCTAACTCCAACACTATCTATGCCGGTACTGGTGAAGTGTACCGGGTGGATACTTCCAATATTGGTTTTAATGTATGGAAATGCAGGGGTACCTATGGTATCGGTATCTTAAAAAGTACTAACGGTGGCAGCACCTGGACACAGGTGATGACCAAAACCACGGACCAGTTATTTGGTATCCAGATGCTGAAATTTGATCC
>JAEUVL010001064.1 GCA_016786965.1 Chitinophagaceae bacterium | reverse complement strand
ATCATGTCAACTAATACCTAAATTTGCGCCATGCGCAAACTAAGCATGGAAGAACTGGGCCGGAAATCGGTGCAGGAATTTAAACAGGCTGAGAAGATACCGGTGGTAATGGTGCTGGAAAATATCCGCAGCGCTTACAATATTGGCAGTGTATTCCGTACTTCGGACGCCTTCCTCGTACAATCCATTTATATTATTGGCTATTCTGCCAAACCTCCTCATAAAGAAATAAAGAAAACGGCACTGGGCGCTGAGGAAACGGTGGACTGGAAATATTTTAAGACCACCGCAGAAGCAATAGAAGACCTGCGGGCCGGTGGATTTAATATTTATGCTGCTGAACAGGCGGAAGGCAGTTATAAATTAAATGCCATTGGTTTTGAACCTGAAGAAAAAATCGCTGTTGTGTTTGGAAATGAAGTAACGGGAGTGGAGCAGTCCACCATTGCCCTGTGCGATGGCTGTATAGAAATACCACAGTTGGGGATGAAGCATTCCCTGAATATTGCCACTGCGGCAGGAGTAGTGCTGTGGGAGTTGGTAAGAACAAGAATAGACCCTTTTTCCAATAAAAGGGAGACGTTGACCGCATAGTCATTTAATCTTAGTAGCATGTTGAAAGTAAAAAGTTATCTCTCTCTTATAAAGTTCTCCCATACCATCTTCGCAATGCCTTTTGCATTGATTGGATTTTTTCTTGCGTTATTTTATCCTGTTGTTATGGAGTATGGTGTGGGGCAGTGGAATTTGAATAAAACGGTGAGTTGGGGATGGGATAGAAAAGATGCTTTTTCAGTCGCAAATATGGAGTGGCAAACGTTCAGACCTTTTGTGATCAAATTTTTACTCGTCATCGGCTGTATGGTCTTTGCCCGCAGCGCCGCTATGGCTTTCAACCGGTACCTAGACAGGCAGTATGATGCTAAGAACCCAAGGACCGCTATCAGGGAGATTCCGGCGGGAGTAATTTCAGCCCGGAATGCCCTGCTCTTCACTATTGTCAATAGCCTCTTGTTTATCACCTGTACTTTTTTTATAAACAGGCTTTGCTTTTATTTATCACCAGTGGCACTGGCGGTTGTATTGGGCTATAGCTATACGAAGAGATTTACGCCGCTCTGTCACCTGATATTGGGATTAGGATTATCGCTGGCTCCAATAGGAGCATACCTGGCCGTAACAGGACATTTTTCTCTTTTACCTGTTCTCTTCTCACTCACCGTGCTTTTCTGGGTCAGTGGCTTTGATATTATTTATGCTTTACAGGATGAAGAGTTTGACAGGTCCCAGCAACTCTATTCCATTCCCGCCTGGCTGGGCAAAGCAAAGGCCCTCCGGGTATCAGAATTTCTGCATGTTCTGAGTGCAGGAACGGTGGCGTTTGCAGGCTGGTATGGAAACTTTGGCTGGTTATATTGGATCGGTACAGCCGTATTTGTATTCATGCTGGTGTATAAGCATTCCATCGTAAAACCACACGATCTGAAATGAGTGAACCTGGCCTTTATGACATCTAATGGTATTGCCTCGGTTGTTTTCGCCATCTTTGTGATTACAGATAT
>JAEUVL010001024.1 GCA_016786965.1 Chitinophagaceae bacterium | reverse complement strand
TGGAAGGGAATTGCTCATCAGTACAGCTTATTACATCGGTCCGGAAGGGATCAATGGAAACTATACCCGCAACAGGGTGAACTGCACCAACTGTCACCAGGATGCCGGTACCAAACCTTTTTCTTTTAACCTGGTTCAAAGTCATTCCCGGTATCCGCAATACCGGCCACGGGAAGGAAAAGTATTAAGTTTGGCAGAAAGGGTGAATAACTGTGTTGAGCGGCCGCATAATGGAAAGCCCCTTCCGTACGACAGCAAAGAAATGATCGCCATACTTTCTTATTTCAAGTGGATCAACCAGCAATCAATGAAACAGAGCCAATCCCTGAAAGGAGATCAAAACCTGGACATCACCTTTCCTGCACGGGCTGCCGACCCTGTGATCGGTAAAACGGTGTACATGAGCCGCTGTGCCCGCTGCCATGGCGATAATGGGGAAGGTAAAATGTAAAAAGGACAACGACTCTATACGTATCCGCCACTCTGGGGCGATGAAGGCTATCAGCCTGGATCGAGCATGCACCGGGTAATAAAAATGGCCCGCTGGCTGAAAGCCAATATGCCGCACGATTCTGCAAAGTGGAATAAACCCGTACTATCCGATGCTGAAGCACTGGATGTAGCCGCTTTTGTAAATGACGACCGGATACACCAGCGGCCTTCACCTGTCACCTTTGATTATCCAAGACCCATAGAGAAGGCGATAGATTATGGCAGGGGTCCGTTTGCGGATAGTTTTTCCGCAGAGCAACACAAGTTCGGTCCTTATCAGCCCATTATTGATTACTGGAAAGCAAAAGGATGGAAGGCAAGCTATTAAAAAAACTTACGGCTGAATAACCACTTCTCTTACCAGCTCATTATTAGCAGCAGAACGAACCACGATGAATAATGGAGAAGATTTGCTTTTTTTAATAGAGGAAAGAGGCACTGTGATCCTTTTATTACCGCGGGCGGAAATACTCACCGCAGGCAATTGCCGGACGGTATTGCCTTTATCATCTTTTATTGCTACTGTATAAGAATCGTTTTCTGATCCTTCATTATTAATGTGAAACTGAACAGCCTTTTTTTTATCCGCATCCATGTTTATATGCTGTACTGTAAAATGACAGGGGTATAAAGAGCTGGCATAGCTGCACCGGTAATTATTTACATCCAGCCATTGGGAGCTTTGATCATCAAAGCGACTGAAGCTGCATTGCCACACTACTTTCTTTTCCGGGCTTACCTCGAAAATAAAATTGGCGCCACCCATGCACACCAGCAGGTTATTATTGTACGGCAATTGCGAAGCATAACCTTCTTTACCACGGATGCCTTCTGGATATTTATCAGACACACATTCATATTCCCAGGCCTTGGAAGATTGTTTCTTACCATCAGGCTGACTGAATACTTTTATAATGGGATAAGAGGGGCCTTCTCTCTCGCCCGACCTCTCCAGGTTGTTATTATATACAACGATATTTCCATTCCGCATTAATGAAGGGCCGTGTTGAGCGGAGAAAGGTATTTCTCCCGGCTGGTATTTGCGCAGCGAATCACCGAGATTATATAAGATCCGGCCGGTCCGGTGGCTGATCTTCAGCACTGAAGAGTTATCCCGGAAGCTGAGCAGGAAGGCATCGTGTGGTTTGTAATAAGCCACCCCGTTCAGGTGGGTGCCGCTGATCTCGGTAGCGTATTGTCCGTTGTCTCCCCAGATGGCTTTCTTATCTACCTGCTTTGCTTCATCCCACCACCATATCACTTCCCCCTTTTGATCGTATTGTATCAGGGTATTGTACCGTACCCGGCACGGCAG
>JAEUVL010001015.1 GCA_016786965.1 Chitinophagaceae bacterium | reverse complement strand
CCGGTCAGCCCGTTTTGCAGGTTGGTTACCCTGGCGTTAGCAAGTTCAGCGGCCGTTACTTTTGTCAGAGAGTATCCCAGTTCTTTGGCTTGCCGCGCCGGGCCTAAAGCAGTTACCACTACTTCCTGGGCTACAACAGCTTTTCCTTCTAAAAAGGCTTCACCACCTTCTATCCGGTCTCGCTGAAGCACTTGTTTTTTCAAAGCGGGGATCACCGGCGATTGTCTAATACCAGCCACTACCGGTTCACTGCCGGAAGACACGAGAGGCTTGAATTGCCTTGCCTTCATCGGGTTGTAGCCAAGGCCATTTTGCAGGATAAGGATATTGATCTTCTCTTTTTTATTCATCGCCTGCGCAAACACATAGTAGTGGGCCTGCGGCTGCAGGTCTGAAAAGAAGAAGTGGCCGGAACTGTCGGTGACGATCTCCATCGCTTTACCACCGGTAACCACATTCATCAAAAATACTTTTGAAAGAACAGGCTTGTTATCCGGAGAGAGTACCTGTCCGCTGAGTATATTGTCCTGGTCGGGCAGGTGCTGCAACGTGTTTTCTTTGGTGATGTATTCAGTAAAATCAAAATAGCGGTAGCCATGCGTAAGCATCAGCAGGTCCAATGCCGGTACAGACTTGGGTTCTTCTTTTTTAAAATAGAATTGCGGCTCCTCTATCTTTCCTTTCAGTTCGCTGCTTAATAACAACCAGGAGAAAATATGGTCCTGCTTATCATCGGCAAAGGTCCAAAGCTTATCATCCACTACAGATAAAGAAAAATTGGAAGGAACAGGTTTGTTGTTCACGTCCAGTGTTTGGATGCTGAGTTTCACTTTTTCCCGGGGCGCATACTTTTGTTTGTCCATAGTGATGTGTACCCGCAGGTTCTTGTCTTCATTGGTAAATACCAGCCGTTCGGCCAGCGGCATATCACCTGCAGTAAAGAGGGTGAACTGTGCAATGCCCGTGGGAAAAACAGCCTCATCAAGGGTTATGGTATTGATGCCTTTCCGCAACTGTATCTTTTGCAGGTGATAAGTCGTATTGCGGAATGAACCTTTCAGTTTTATTTCCATGCGGGCGGAGGCCGTAAGATTAAAGATGATCTTTTTATTGGCCTGTGTCACCTGCATTACCACACCATCCGCGGTAGCCAGTGGCAGGTAATATTCTTTATTGATACCGGCAGGGGATGTGATCACGGCTTTATAACTGAGCCCTGCCTGCGGGGTGAAAAGAAATTTACCCATACCAAAATGATAACTTTCAAAAGAAGCAACCGTAGCGCCGTTGTTGTCTTTGATCAGTCCTTTAATATCGGCCGCTTTACCATTTTCATTCAGGGCTTTAAAAGCAACCGTGCTGGTAATACCTTCCACCAGGGTGCCGCCTTCGGGCATGAACTGCAGGTCGATATTGTTCAGCACAATAGGAATGCCCCGGGAAATAGATTCAGTGTAAGAGTCGTACTCCACTTTTACATTCAGCAACCCATCAGGTGTGGTGAGCGGAGAAGGCAATTCAAATTGTATCACCGCTTTACCAAGAAGGTCTGTTTTAAATGATTGGGTATTGAGTTCTTTGCCGCCAACAGAGACAGTGAATTTACCATTGTAATTAGCGATCGGTTCATCCGTAAGATTGCGCATAGAAAAATTAGCCTTCACTGCATCACCTGCGCCATATCCTTTTTCAGGAAAGTCGAGCTTCATTAAAATACGGGGCGCTATTACTTTTTGCAGGGTGATCTCTTTAACAAAGAAGCTGGTCTCTTTTTCATTCTGCATCCAGCTGGTGTAGGCCCTTATTTTATACAGGCCGCCCACGAATTGATCC
>JAEUVL010000933.1 GCA_016786965.1 Chitinophagaceae bacterium | reverse complement strand
CATAGAAGGGATCATTACATCAGTCGGCTCCATTTCGCCATCCACCATCAGGGAATAAGAAAACATGGTGGGGAACCGCATCTTCTGTATTTCCATGTATTCTTTCAGGAACTCTATTTCCTGCTTTACTGTTACATATTCCTTGTAGGTGCTTTCCAGGGTTTCCCGCATAATGTTGGAGAATTTGGATAAGTTAGATGCCAGCGACTTACCGTCATTCTCTTTCAGAGCAAATCGTTGCAGGGCTGTAAGAGCATTGAAAAAGAAATGCGGGTTCATTCTGGCACGGTTCAGACGTTGTTCTGTTTCCAGTATCTTTTGTTTGCTTTTCAGCGCTTGTTGGCGGAAGAAAAAAGCCACCAATCCTGCAACAAGTAATCCGGCTACAGCCAGCAGAAAATAGATCTGTTTTTGCTGATACAGTTCTTTGATCGTTTTTTCATTTTTCGCCTGGTTGTACTTTTTTTCCACTTCATTTACTGCCCGTGCTTTATCTGCGGTGTTCAGGCTGTCAGTTATCTTTTTTTCTGCATACAGTGCCTCATACGCAGTCTCGTGATCCCCAAGGCTATCTGCTATTTCCGCAACCAGGCTGTAAGCATTTGCAATAAGCGGAGGAAATTTAATTTGCTGGTTATAATACAGGCAGGAGTCAGCCCAGCGTTTTGCTTCGCTGAATTTGCCCATTTTCAATAATAAATTTCCTTTGTCACCGAAACTGGCAGCATGAACAGTACTAAGCTCACCAGGAGTAGCCAGGGCCAGGGCTGAGTCAATATACAACAGGGCAAGGGGATAATTCTTTTGCTGGTAGGCCAGGGTATTCATCTTGTTATAACTTGTTTGCATACCCTTTTTGTATCCTATCTGTTTCGCTGTTTTCAAGGCTTCATTGAAAAATAAGGCGGCAGAGTCCAAAAGAGATCCTTCATGTACATCCTGGTAGAAATAATAATAGCGGCTTCCTGCTTTGTTCAGCAGTTCCACTTTGGCGGTTTCGGTTTGCAGCTGCTGAATGAGAGGCAATGATTGCCTTGTATATTGAAGGCCTTTTTCGGGTTGACCCATCCGGGCAAATATTTGTGAAATACCAAGCAAGGCATCTGCTTCGTCAGATAGTTGGCCATCATTCTGCAGAATGCTGAGTACTTTGAGGCTGTAATCAAGGGCCTGCTTGTAATCAGCACTGAAGAAATGAAGAGAAGAGCGAAGTTTATGTACAGTAAGCAGGTTTTTCCCGCTGCAACCGGCGTCTTTGTATATTTTTTCTGCAAGCAGGAGAACTTGCCCGGCCGAGTCAAGTTCTTTTTTGTTCAATAAGGATGAAACGATCTGTTCATATCCTTTTGCTTTGCACAGTGTATTTGATGAACGCAGGAGAAGCTCTGGACTTACATCTTTTTCCGGTGGAAATTCTTTACAGGTACAGTCTTGTGCGTAACTGCCGGAACTGAGCAGGCACAGCAAATTGACCAGAAGAATAAATTTATTCATGTATGCAAAATCTTCAAATGATCAGGGCGCCATTCCCACAGCCGGCAACAAACTTCCGTTCAGCATCCACATACTGCAAATGGCACAATGTACAGCCTGTAAGATAATAAATGCATCTGTTTCTTCCGGGAGGTCTTCATTTACCTGTAATGTAAAGTCATAAGCCTTGTAAGCCCAGTTGACGGAAGGCAGTAAGGCCGCAGCTTCTTCATTATCCGGATCAAGTAACAAAAAGCGGGGTTTCCAGCTTACGGGTTTTTTGAATATATACTGTATGCCCCGGGTTTCTATAACCATCGTACCATCTACCCGCACCCGGCTGATAGCCACAGTTTCATTATCGCCTGCTTCACGGGTTGTCCAGATGCCCTGCTGGTCATTTACTATGAGGTATTCTTTGCGTGAGCTGAGCCGTCCGTTCTCAGGTCTTCCTTCCGGATAAAATAAGCAGCCTGCTGCACTGCCATCTGTCTGTTGTAGCAGGTATGCATGCGGCCCCGTGGTAATAAGGTGCATATGTTAAGATTAATCCTTAATACATCTTACCGAAATGCCACAGGTTTTTTCCAGGAAGGACAACGATCCTTGTGCCATATTATACTGAAGATGAAAATACCAGGCAGCATTTACGTTACCCGGCGGTTCAATGCCCGTAGATGACCACATTAATCCCAGCGTCTTCCGGTGCTGAAAGTCCTGGTCGGCATATAATGCGGTGTTGCGAACTCCGGCCCCAATGCCAGTAAACCCGCTTTCATTGGTGGCGCCAGTATTTCCGGTCCAGTATTCTTCACCAGTGCTTTTCATTTTACCACCTGCCACACTCTCTCCGCCGAGGTAGTCACGTAAAGTTTGCCATTCCTCCCTGGTGGGTATATGATATCCGGGAGGACAGATGCCGCGGCTGTCTGTTACAGCAAACCAATTGTACAGGCGTCCTTCTTTCGCAGTCACCGAAGCATCGTTATTGAAATTACAGTAAGCGGCCGTGCTGGAATTTTTCCACTGCGTAAAATCGGTAACGTTCGGAATGGCATCTCCGTTCCGGAATTTCGTAGTTCTTAAATTTTCCAGCAGCCAGGTTTGAGTACCGATCTTTATTTCATGGTACACATTCCCGTCGGCATCTTTGATTTCAACCACTGGTTCAGCATCTTTCTTACAGGAGGAGATAATCAATACACCCAGCAAAAGGGTGCTTACAAGATAGATTTTCATAAAGTTTTTTTTAATGTTTAAAGAGTTACCGGGTAAATCTACAAACGGGTAAGGGCCTTTTATTACAGCATTTACAGGTGTTCCGGAATTTTATATAAGTGTAATCAACAGAATGCTGTCTGTGTTTTACTTGCTCAGCAAACACTTAGGGCGCCAATACGTACACCCGTATAAAATTCCCGTACACTTATGCAAGCTGCCTGATTTGGAGCGGGGAGCGGTATAATTTCAGGCTATTAAACATATTTATATGAAAACTGTATTCGTAGTTGCAATCATGCTGACCTGCTCCGTTTCTTTTTGCCAACCCGCCGACAACTCCAAAGTGAAACCCTTTGTAGATAAGTTCTGGCAATACATGGATGAAATTAAAAAAATTGAAGCGGGCAGTGTTAAACCTGATCGTGGTACAATGAATAAAAACACGGAAGTAAAAAGTGAATTACCTGTTGGTGCTGATAACAATGTGACAAAGCTGAAAATAATAGCCGATAATGCAAAAAGACAAATTGAGCATGTAAAGAAAAGGGACCCGAACTATGATGTTTCTAAAATGGAGGCGTTGATACAACCCTATTTTGATGCAAAACAGGCGGCTGTGGATACACACAATGCCAGGATACTTGCTGCCTCATGGCATAATTCTGATGAGGGTTGCTATGGATTATTTCAAAAGAACACTACCACGGAGTTCATATCAACTGGAAACCTGGAAGAGGATATTAAAAAGCATATAGCACAACTGGAAGACTATAATAAGCGGCTGGAAAATATACTGAAGAACCGCATGGCAGGTGTGGAAACATGTCATGATTATATTAAATCCCGGACAGATGCCGGTAATGAACGGGTGACAGAATATTTTATGAAACTGGATAAAACAGACGATGCTATAGTTATAAAAGATATATACAGGGAACTATTGGGGGAAGAAGCATATTGGAACGCAGCAAAACAATTATATCCCGATATCACCGCTGCTGCCGGATTGCATAGTACTATTCAAAAGAAATTGCAATCACTTGGTGGTTTAGAAGGGATACTTGCCAAAGCCAAAATAAAGAA
>JAEUVL010000893.1 GCA_016786965.1 Chitinophagaceae bacterium | reverse complement strand
CGCCTCCCACACCAATCACTTTAAGGATAGATGATTTCTCTTTAGGCAGATCAAAATGTATCATAAGCTTTTTGAATTTAGCCTCACCCCGCCCTCTCCTGTAGGAGAGGGAGACCCGAAGCTGTTGATAATTGGGTTAGTAAGCCCCTTGATCCCCTTCGGGGGACTTCAGCGACTGTTTATTTAATGGTTCGTTATTCTCCAATGCAGTTAGTAAAAAGAGCTAAAAAAATTCAATGGTCCTTAGAGCTTCTTATCTTCTTCTTCTTTGAACAGGTCGATAATGCCGTCTTTGAACTTGCCCCAGAAGTTGCTGAGTCCTTTACGCTGGCGTACGATCTCTTCGCTTACTTCTTCTTCTGTTACCGGCACCAGTTCTTCTTCGGCCACTTTCTTTAAATTCTCCGGCACTTCTACTTTGCGGTATTCTTTTTCAAACTGTTTACGGTTGTGCTCATAATCATCATACCCTTTCAGGATAAGACCGATACAGGTGGAATACGTAGGCTTGGCCAGTTCTTCTATATGACCGGCGGCGAGGTGCTCATTGGGGAAACCAATTCTTGCCGGCAAACCAGTAACATATTCTGTGAGCTGGATCAAATGCTTGAGTTGTGAACCGCCACCAGTAAGAATGATACCGCCATTCAGCATGCGGTTTTCCAATCCTACCTGTTTTAAATGATAGGTGACAAAATCCATGATCTCACTCATTCTTGCCTGGATGATGTTGGCGAGGTTCTTTACACTGATCTCTTTGGCAGGCATTCCTCTTAACCCGGGAATGGTGATATAGGCATTTGACTTGGCTTCATTGGCCAATGCAGAACCGAACTGTACTTTCATTTGCTCGGCCTGTGTTTTTAATACCCCGAGTCCTGTCTTAATATCATTGGTAATGTTCTCTCCTGCAAATGGTATAACTGCTGTGTGCTTTAATATTCCTTCGTAGAAAACAGCCAGGTCAGTGGTGCCACCACCTATGTCCACAATGGCCACACCAGCTTCGAGGTCTTCCTGTCCCATTACGGCAGAGGAAGAGGCCAGCGGCTGCAGTACCAGGTCTTTGGTGTATAAACCAGCTTTCTCCACGCTGCGGTTGATATTCTTAATTGCATTCTTATCACCGGTGATGATGTGGAAGTTGGCGCCGATCTTCACCCCGCCATACCCGATAGGGTTGGGTATGTTTTGAAAATTATCGACGGTGAACTCCTGCGGTATCACATCTATGATCTGATCGCCGGCTGGTATATATGTTTTGTACTGATCATCGATGAGCTGATCAATTTCCCGTTGTGTGATTTCTTCTTCGGTGCGCTGACGAACGATATCGCCGCGGGTTTGCAGGCTTTTGATGTGGTGCCCTGCAATACCGACATACACTTCGTTGATATCGAGGTTAGGGTTAGAGGCGAAGCAATTCTCCAATGCACTGCGGATAGCTTTGATGGTTTCGTCGATGTTCAGCACCTGTCCGTGCTTCACGCCGTTAGAGTTGGATTTGCCAAACCCGAGTATCTCCAGTTTGCCAAACTCGTTCTTTCGTCCGGCAATTACTGCGATCTTGGTTGTTCCAATGTCCAGACCGACAATAATGGGTTGTTCGTTGTTCATAATACTTGTTTTTAGTTGTTGTTGTTTTTATCGAGATCGTTTTAGGTTTGCCGGAGCAATCCGTTCATTATTTTTTTTACCAGCGTCAGTACTACTATCATCGTCCCTTGTGTCACTCCCTTGTACTGCATATCGCTGCTCAGCATTTTCGTACACCCAGCCCGGTGTACTCCATTTTCACATCACACCACTCTCACATTAACTCCCCGGGTGTATCACTCTTTTCGTTAATTATATCCTCTGTTGTCATCCGTGGCCGTCCGCTTTGGCATCACTGCTTTTGGCGATTGATCTTTTGCGGCCGGCTTCGGTTTACCATTTTTCATAGGGGGGGTCGGATTATTTCTCCCGGCAGGTTTCCCCGCAGGAGCAGCATTCAAAGGGTTGGGATCGGGTTGCTCAGAGTTTGACTCCATATTATCTTTCAACGAAGGGTCCGGCGCTGCTGCCGAATCTGCTTCCAGTTTTATTATTGGCCGTAGCTGGGTGGTCACGGTATCTGTTTGTGCTTCCATTGACTGTCTCAGCAATTTCTCTACATTCTTTCTTAGCTGCACCGAGTCGATCTTTGCATCACCTGCATACCTGGAGGCCACTACCTGGCCTTTGTACTGCACATCGATGACCTTATACTTATCAAAGCCGGTCTTGCTTAATACCTGTTTGTAAAAGACCATCAACCGGTTGAACTTCCGTTCCATATCTTCTCCATTGCCCAGCTTCACCAAATGATTGCCTACCACGGGTACCATTTCAAAGTTTCTTTCCGGCGTGATATCAATCTGTGCTACCTGGGCCATCCAAAACGGCTGGCTTACTATATAATTGGCTGTTTCTTTTACTTCCTTCAGCAAGGCGCTGTCTGCAGCGTTCAGTTTTTTCTTATCGGGAAAGCCGGTGAACACGGGCACCCTTGCACTCAGCTTATCTGACAAAGGCATCTTCCGGCCCATGCTGTCTATATAAAATGAGTTGCCGGCGGGAGTAAATACTCTTGCCACCGGTTCTTTCTCTGTTACCGTCACATGCAGCACATCCTGGTTATCAAAATAAAGCTCTGCTTCATCTATCCAGGTATTGTCTTCCAGCATTTGCTCCAGCTCATGCAGTCGGAAGGAAGAAACAGGCTCTCCTTTTATGCTGCCTTTGGTGGCCTTCATTAATAATTGCTCGACGTCCTTCTGGTCAATAAAGAAATTATTCTTCACCCCTTTTATGGTGATGGAATAATCCCTGCACTGTCCTTTGTTCTTTTTACTGATGGCGGCCAGCAACAGGGTGAACATACCTGCCCCGATACAGAGCCAGACTGTGATGAATAATATTTTCCGTATGGTTGATCTTCCTTTCAAGTACTATATATTCTTTAACTCTTTCGCTATTGGTTCTACCAGCATATCGATATCTCCTGCTCCTGCTGTGATGAGCACTTCACCAAATTCTTTGTTCACCGTTTTCCCAAAATCATTTTGTATCCAGTTCATCAGCTCTTCTTTTGTCATCACTCTTTTGTTTGAGCTGTTCATTCTTTCCAGTATCATTTCACTGGCCACCCCTTCCACCGGTAATTCCCTGGCGGGGTAAATGGGTAGCAGTATCACTTCATCGGCCAGGTCCAGCACTTCTGCAAACCCGTCGGCCAGGTCGTTTGTTCTGCTGAAGAGGTGCGGCTGAAATATAACCGTACATTTCTTGTGCTTGAACAAGGTGCTGGCACCGTTTATCAAAGCCCGCAACTCTTCGGGATGGTGTGCATAGTCGTCTATAAACACCAGGCGGTCATTCTTCAACACATATTCAAATCTGCGCTTCACTCCTTTAAAGCTTTCCACCGCTGCTTTAATCTTATCATTTTCGATTCCCAAAGAACTTGCGACTGCTATCGCCGCTATTACATTCTCCACATTGTGCATGCCCCCCATATTCAACCGAACGTTCTCAATCCTGTTATCTTTTAATACCACATCAAATTCATAACTCCCCTCCATCATTTTTATGTTCTCACCAAACACATCTGCACTCTCATTTTGCAAACTGTACGTTACATGCTGATCGGCTTTCAACTCTTTTCCTCTTTTCAAACCGAACTGGCGGATCAATAAACCGCCCGGTCTTACCCGTTTGCCAAAATCAATGAACGCCTGTTCCACCGCCTCTGCTGTACCATATATATCCAGGTGGTCAGCATCCATCGCTGTG
>JAEUVL010000842.1 GCA_016786965.1 Chitinophagaceae bacterium | reverse complement strand
CCGCTTCCCGGTCTTTCAATAATCAATGTGCAATCTTTGTCACTTTATTCTTATCTTATGCCAAGGCATATTGAAACAAAACCCTGTTGACTGAGCAGGGTATCATACCAACCTATATTATATGAATCCATTCTGGACGAGACTGATCACCAGGAGCATCCTGCGGCAAAAAGGAAAAAATGCAAAATCCCCGGCACAATATTCTTCCTATATGCTTGCCAAAGGATACCGGGAGTTCATGATCGGTATAAGGCGGAACATCAAGAATGTTATTCTTATCGCCATTGGTATTTTCTCTGCTGCATTTGGCTTTAAAGGGTTCCTGCTGACCAATCAGTTCATTGATGGCGGCGCCACCGGTATCTCCTTACTCATCTCGGCCCTTACCGGCACGCCGCTTTACCTGCTTATCATCGGGGTAAATATCCCGTTCATTATACTGGGCTATTATATCATGGGCAAGACCTTTGCCATTAAGACAGCGCTGGCCATTACAGGATTATCTATTGTACTCGCCACGGTCTCTTTCCCGAATGTGACGGATGATAATTTACTGGTGGCTGTTTTCGGGGGATTCTTTCTTGGCTGCGGTATCGGCTTTGCTATCCGGGGAGGGGCTGTTATAGATGGCACGGAAGTACTGGCTATTTTTCTAAGCCGAAAATTCGGCACCACTATCGGTGATATTGTGATAGTGATCAATGTCATCATCTTTGGAACAGCTTCTTATTTCTTAGGTGTGGAAATAGCGCTTTACTCCATGATCACTTACCTGGCGGCTTCCAAAGCACTGGACTTTATCGTGGAAGGTATTGAAGAGTATATCGGGGTGACGATCATTTCCTCGCATAGTGAGGAGATCAGGCAAATGATCATTTCAAAGATGGGGCGGGGGGTGACCGTGTACAGCGGTAAAAAGGGCTATGGAAAAAGAGGAGAGACAAAAGATGTGGAGATCATTTACACCGTTATCACCCGGCTGGAGCTGAATAAGCTGACCACGGAGATAGAATTGATAGAGCCGACCGCCTTTGTGGTAATGAACAGTGTAAAAGACACCAAGGGCGGTATGATCAAGAAAAGACCATTGCAGCATTAAGAAGTACAGCGCTGAGAGAAAAAAAGAATACTTACCGACGTATAAAAATAAAGAGTCCCGCTGCCGGCGGAACTCTTTTTTATTCACCTTGCTTTTGCTTCGAGACTTTTTTATAAAAGGTGGTATGCTGCAGTGATCAGTCTTTGGTGACCTTTACCCAATCCACCAGCATTTTAGCTTTGCCATTCTTAATAGAATCTAATGCAGCGGCTGATAAGCCGTAGTAGGGTTCTTTAATGCCATTGATCTTGAACGGGTACACGCCGCCTACGGCATAGTTCAGGATCAGGTATTTGGGATTATGAAAAGCCCATTCACCAAAGAACTGTGTCATTGGTTTGGTCACCCGCAACATCGGTATGCCATCATACTTAAATACCATACTGTCGGCGCTCCAGTCCACGGCATAGATATGCCACTGGGTCACATCATTACCGGCAGGAAAATATAAGCGGTCCACCAGGCCGGCATCTCCGCTGTATCCTTTACCATGCACGGCAGAACTGGCCCAATCTTTTTCTCCCACATATTCCATGATGTCTATT
>JAEUVL010000812.1 GCA_016786965.1 Chitinophagaceae bacterium | reverse complement strand
CATGAGTGTGTTTTATTAGTAAGTTACAGCATTTACTATACTGCAAAAAAGAATAAATAGGACCACTTGATGCACAAGCTACCGTCTTTCTGTTGCTTGTACAATACCATAAATATGGTATTTTATCCAAACTCATACAAGGGTGCATCTCATAAACTGGGGATGATGTGGTATCACTCACCACTTTCCGCCACCCGGCCCATGGAGCAAACTTTGCCGAGAAGAACCCGGAGGCCCGTTTTCGATGACCGGTCTCTTACTACTGATATGCTGCAAGACAGAGAATGGTGAATATCCATGTGCCTGATAAGGCCCGTTAATGCTCATTAAGGTTCATTAAGGCTCGTTAAGGCTCATTAATGCTCGTTAAGGCTCACTAAGGCCTCTTATTGACCACTAAAGGGGGGCAAATGCAATCAAGGTGCTGTCTGCAGGCAAGGAAGAAGCAAGTAACAAGCAATGAAGAGGCAATGAACAATGAAGAAAGAGGCGGTCAGCAGGCAAGTAAAGTGCAGGTAAGCGGCGCCATAAAGACAATGCAACTCTGTAAAAACTCTAAATACAGCGATCATATCCAGCTTCCCCTTTTTACCGCTTTGTACTCACCCTGTATATGCAATCCTTTAACATATTGCATCCTGTCTCCAAAACCACGCAATATGAGACAGTTTCTACTCTTCGCCGGTGTAATACTATGCCTGCACACAACGGCACAAACTAAAAAAAACGTTGAGAGCAAAATTGATAAAGTGACCGTCTTCCTTGAAGGGGCGCAGGTGCAACGGAGCGCTAAAACAACACTCTCGCCTGGTAAACATGAACTTATCTTCACCAACATCTCCCCTTCTATTGATAAGCAAAGCATTCAGGTAAAAGCAGAGGATAACGTGACGGTGCTTTCTGTTATCCATCAGCAGAATTATCTGAAAGAACAGCAAAAACAGCAGGAGATAAAAGACCTGGAAGTCCTGAAAGAAGTACAAACAGAAAAAATAGCCTTGCAAAAAAATATTCTTGGCGTGTACAAGCAGGAGGAGAATCTGCTGGTAAAGAACCAGCAGATAGGCGGCGCTAACAACGGATTGAAAGCAGCAGACCTTAAAGATGCTGCCGATTTTCAGCGTAACAGGCTGACCGAAGTATATCAAAAGCAAATGGAAACAGACAGGGCTATTAAAAAGATGGAAATTGAATTAGCCAAAATGAATAAGCAATTAGCGGAACTGAATCAGCAAGCGGATATCTCTACCAGCGAGATACATGTAACTGTAAATACTAAGGAAACATCCAACAGCAACTTTACTATTACTTACCTGGTAAAGCAATCAGGCTGGTTCCCCACTTATGATATAAGAGTAAAAGATATCAGCAGCCCCATCAGCCTGCAGTACAAAGCCAATGTATTTCAAAGCAGTGGTGAAGACTGGAAAGACATCAAATTGTTTCTTTCTACCGGCAACCCGAATGAAAATGGCACCAAACCTGTTGTGAATCCCTGGTACCTGAAATATGTGTATGCTTACCGGCCTGTTTCAAATATGATACAGGGAACATACTCACCTGAAACTATTTTCGGAACTGTTGTAGACGAAAAAGGCGATTTAATTCCAGGCGCTTCAGTAAGGATAAAAGGAAGCAGGACCGGAGTTGCTGCCGACAATAACGGTCAGTTTAGGATTCTGGCAAAACCCGGAGATATACTGGTCACTTCAGGGGCTTCTCTTGAAACAACTGAAGTAGTAGTTGGCAACAGTAAAAGTGTTCAGATAACAGTTGCAACTAAATCAATTGTAGGTGCCGAAGTGGTAGTAACTGCATTGGGACAGTCAGGTGATGGACACTATTATAGCGGAAGAAACAAAAAAGAACTGGGCTATTCACTAAACACAAAAGTAAGTGATAACGAACGCAGCCAAAACCTCATCACAACGATAACCTACCAGCCCACCACTACCGTATACGAAATAAAGGAACCATACACCATTTTGAATGATGGTAAAACTTATACAGCCGATATTGATGGATATGAAATGAAAGCGCAGTTTGAATATTATGCGGCGCCCAAAGTAGAACCTGATGCCTTTCTTACTGCCAAAATAGTAGACTGGCAGGAACTTAACCTGCTGCCCGGCGAAGCCAATCTCTTTTTTGAAGGAACTTTTCTAGGTAAATCGTTGCTGGATGTAGCGAATGCCGGCGACACCCTGAATCTTTCC
>JAEUVL010000749.1 GCA_016786965.1 Chitinophagaceae bacterium | reverse complement strand
CCATCCGCACCTTTTTTCTCTGCCCATTCGAAATGAATATCTCTTTCTCCCGTGTACTCATATAATGGTACGCCAAATCCACAGGAGGTTTGTACCAGGTCTATCTCTGCAATGATGAGTTGCCGGGTGCTGGGGTACAGTTTGAAATGCGGCGCATATTCATCCCACTGGCTGCTGCCGGGCAAAACGGCAAAACCTTTTCCATACAGTCGCAGTATGTTGGGTGCCCCTTCAAAAGAGCAGAACATGATAGTGATGCGGCCATTCTCCCGTGTATGTGCTGAGGTTTCATTACCGCTGCTGATAAGGTCCATATAGCCCACTTTGTTATCACCCAGTACCCGGAAGCAATCCAGCCCTTTCGGAGAAAGGTTTACCCGGCCGCTGGCACTTAGTGGTGCAGTGGAGACGAAGAAGATATGTTGTTTTTCGATGAACTCTTTATGAGCTGGTTTGATCGCATCGTGCAGTTTGCCCATGTCGTATTATTTGTAAAGTGAAGTTATGAAAAGAGTGGCGGGTGAAAAGCTGCGGGTTGTATGTTTTGAGTTCTATAGTTAAAAAGTTCTCTTGCTTATTTGGGACTATGATCAATAGAATGATATATTAACTAATTATATAAATGAAGACTTGCTTAACTTTTTTTCAGCCATTTGCGGCACCTGTCGTAGATGGGTTTTTCAAACAGAAGGTACAGGAGGATGGAGACCAGCCACAATACAACAAAGTTTCTGTCGGGCAGAAGGAATTGTTCCCTGATCTTGATATTCACATAACTGATATGAACGAGATAGAAAGCAAAAGAGGCATTGCCCAGCAATACCAATGTGCGGGACGCAAGGACGCGGCGCAATAAGGTGTTTTCTTCCATTAACCCGGCCAGGGTGATAACGACAAATACGGGTAATATAAAATGATGGATCAGCAACCCGATTGTATTATCGTAACCATGATGATAGCGGTCTGGCTGAAACAGGCCCATGATATAGGCAGTAACTATTGTACCGTTAAAGCCAACCAGTGTCTTGTAGCGAAACCGTGCAATGAAACCGTTCTTTTCACTACGAACATATTGTGCCAGCAGCATACCTGCCAGGAACTCGGCTGCACGGCCGGGGAATGTACTGCCGGTC
>JAEUVL010000694.1 GCA_016786965.1 Chitinophagaceae bacterium | reverse complement strand
AAGCGGTCAAACTCGCCTACTGCTGCACGGAGTTTTTCCATCCGTTCTTTTTCTTCGTCTACTTTATCTTTCTTCAGGTCGCCGGCATTGAACTCCTTATATTTTCTTTTATAAATAAATTCATCCCGGTTAGGCAGATCGGCCAGGTATTCATCTATTTTCTGGTTGATAAACTCAGGGGTCCAGCCTTCCCGCTTCATATTGCTGAAAAGAGATTGGAGGTTATTCACTTCAAAATACACATCGCCCCGGTATCTTTTGAGCGGATGGTTTTTGGGAAAAGTATCGATCAGTTCTTTGAAGAGTTCGATCTTTTCCAGGTCGGAGATGGGATCCAGGGTGGTCTTTTCAAACAAGGACAGGTTTTCCTGTATCACATCATTGCAAAAAGCATGGAAGGTGTAAATATTGACTTTGTACGCATCCGGCCCGATAAAACCAAGCAGACGCCTGCGCATGGCCACAGCGCCGGAATCGGTATAGGTAAGACAGAGTATATTCTCCGGAGCTGTGTCTGTATCGAGCAATATCTTACCGATACGGCTGGCAAGAATTTGTGTTTTACCAGTACCAGGCCCGGCGATCACCATTACAGGTCCTTCAATAGTATCCACTGCCAGCCGCTGCTTTTCATTCAGCCTTTCATACTCTTCGGTAAACTTTCTTTCTAATTTTTCTTTATTTAATGACATTATGACTGAACTTATTAGTACGTAACCGGTTATTGAAACGAATTTAAACCAATAATGGGCATGGCAGCGCATTCCTTCAAAACAGTACAGAAAATACCGATCTCCCTGCCACAGGCCTGGGATTTCTTTTCCAATCCGGCCAACCTGCAGGCGATTACCCCAGACGATATGGGCTTTAAGGTGATATCCAAATACCATGGCGATGTGATGTATGCCGGGCAGATCATTGAGTATAAAGTACGGCCTGTACTGAACATTCCCATTTACTGGATGACTGAGATCACCCAGGTAAAAGACAAGGAATATTTTATTGATGAACAGCGCTTTGGGCCATATGCGCTGTGGCATCACCAGCATCATTTCAAAGAAATACCCGGTGGGGTGGAGATGACGGATATAGTACATTATAAGAACCCGCTTGGCCCTCTTGGCCGGTTGGCCAATAGCCTGTTTGTAAAAAAGAAACTGGCTGGCATATTTGATTACCGGTACAAGAAAGTGGAGGATATGTTTGGGAAATGGCTTTAGCCTCTTACAAATAATCTGTTTCAGTACCCTTTTTTTAACGGGTTTACATCATTGCTTTATTATATATTTGGGCAAATACGTTCCACTATTATGCCCGTTGGAAAAAAGGCCCTGATCATTTTCCTGTTTCTTACTTTCTCTGTTTACTGCCAGGCGCAGTTGAAACCAGTATATAAATTTCAAAAAGACGATACTGTCCTTAAAAGGAAACTGTACGATCAATCAGTACAGAAAAAGAATACACTTGTTAGCAGTTTAAGTAAAGAGAATAGGGATGATTTCAGAAAGATTTATGAACAACGCCTGGAACAGGTAGAAGACCTGATGCTGAGCCCCCGTTCGGTAACAGACTCCACCGCATATCATTACCTTCAGGCAGTACTGAACAAGATCATTACTGCCAACCCGGAATTAAAAGATATTGATGCGAGGGTAGTGTTTACCCGAGACTGGTGGCCCAATGCCTACAGTATTGGTGATGGCACTATTGCATTCAATGCAGGGCTGCTCGTATTTATGAACAGCGAGGCTGAACTGGCATTTGTGCTCTGTCATGAGCTGGCACATTATTATCTCGACCATAGCGGAAAAGCTATAAGTAAATATGTGGCTACCATAAACGGAGAAGATTTTCAGAAAGAACTGAAGCGGTTGTCGAAAGAACAATACCGGGTGAACGAACAATTGGAAAAACTGGCCAAGAACATCGTGTTTGATAACCGCCGCCACAGCCGGGATAAAGAAGCGGAGGCCGATAGACAAGCTTTTATTTTCATGAAAAGAACAGGCTATGATGGGATGGCAGTAAAAACTACGTTGCAGTTGCTGGATAAGATAGATGACTCAACACTCTTTAAGCCGATAAACCTGCAGCAATTGCTGTCATTTAATGAATACCCTTTTAAAACAAAATGGGTAAAGAAAGAATCGGTGATCTTTGGTGAGATAGGAGAGGACGACGGGTCCGGGCTGACCAAGAAGGAAAAGGATTCACTGAAGACACACCCTGATTGTGCCAAAAGGATCGCCTTGCTGGAAGATTCGATCCGGCAATTGAAAGGTCAGCTATTTCTGGCAGACAAAAATATGTTTGCGCAACTGAAGAAAGATTTTATTGCGGAAATAACAGAACAATGTTTTGATAATGAGAACCTGAGCCGTAACCTGTATTACAGCCTGCAACTAATGGACCATGAGCAGTACAGACCCCTGGCCATTTTATCAATAGTGAGGGCTTTTAATACATTATATGAGAAACAAAGGGACCATAAGCTGGGCCTGACGGTGGACACGGAGAACAGGTATCTTCCGGAAGATTATAACCTGCTGCTGCGCTTGCTGAACCGGGTAAGGCTGGAAGAGATCGCAGCGATCAATTACCATTTCAGCAGCCGCTACCGGGAGGAAATGAAGGG
>JAEUVL010000497.1 GCA_016786965.1 Chitinophagaceae bacterium | reverse complement strand
CAGCAATTATTGTTAGTATTACAGTAGTTAAAAAATCTAATAACCAGTCTTTAACAAGTTATTGGCCTTGTTTATCAGTGTGGAACGTTTCATAGTTTCAACAATTAATCTTTTATGCGAAAACTACGTTTGCTTCTATTGGTCGTTGTTGTCTTTTCCTTTGGTAGCTGTGAACCAGATCCCATCGACCCACCACCTCCTCCGCCTCCGGGCTCCCTTACTGATACAACTATTAAGAATATCTCTTACGGGGTTAATGCCAGTCAAAAACTTGATCTTGGGCTGCCAGCCGGCAGAACAAATGCCACCCAGCTTGTCGTTATAATACATGGTGGCGGCTGGGCCACAGGCGATAAAAATGAGCTTACCTGGTTGTTGAATGGATTAAAGCAAAGGGGCTTTGCCGTAGCCAATATTAATTACCGCCTTACATTGAATACGCCAGACAATTACAAAATGCAGATCGACGACGTGGACAGCGCCGTACACTACGTCCTGCGGCAATCAACAGTGCATACTTTTAATGGCCAAAAATTGTATATCGCAGGACACAGCGCAGGAGGACATTTAGCATTAGCTTACGCCTACACCCGAAACACCGGTGGAAAAATAAAAGCCGCTGGTTCATTGGCCGGGCCAACCGATCTGTTTGCCATGTCGTACTACAATTTCAATATTTATAACCTGATACTGGAGCCTTATCTCGGTATGCCGCTTTTCCCTGCGTCGGCAACCGCCACGCAGCGATATAAGGATTGCAGCCCGCAGTACCAGGCGACAGCCTCATCAGCACCTACTATTTTCTTCCATGGAGATCTGGACCCGGTCGTTTATATCGATCAAAGTACCGGAATGTTTGCCAAACTGGGCACATTGGGGGTAGACAGAAAGATGATCACATATCCGTTCACTTTTCACGATTGGTGGACTGACGGCACCAAAACCGCTAATACGATGGATGAATTGAAATTATGGTTCAACGGACACCCGTGACAATAAGTAAATAAAGTAGTAAGTATGATAAGGGTAGCATTTGCCCAACAAGGACATCCCATTGTCACATTTTCAAATTGCCTCACTTTCACATTAAACTATCTTCCCATCTTTCATATACAGCACCCGGTCACTCAGGCGAGCCAGTTCTTCGTTATGGGTAACGATCAGGAAGGTCTGATTGAATTCCTTTCGCAGGTCAAAAAATAACTGGTGAAGTTCTTTTGCATTAGCTGAATCGAGGTTACCTGTTGGTTCATCAGCAAAAATGATATCTGGTTTATTGATCAATGCACGGGCAACGGCAACCCGCTGTTGTTCACCACCCGAAAGCTGGTTGGGCTTATTCTCCGTTCGCTGGGAGAGCCCCAGCATTATCAACAGCCTTTCGGCTTCTTTCTTTACTTCTGCCTTGTTGCGGCCAGCCAGCCATCCCGGAATACATACATTCTCCATGGCACTGAATTCCGGCAGCAAATGGTGAAACTGGAACACAAAGCCGATGTGTTTATTCCGGAAAGCGGCCAGCTTTTTCCCGCTCAATGAGCTGATTTGTGTATTATTCATCTCTATAGTGCCGGCGTCAGCCTGGTCCAGCGTACCCAATATGTGCAACAACGTACTTTTCCCGGAACCTGAAGGCCCCACGATGGCCACCACTTCGCCTTTATTGATCTCCACATCCACGCCTTTCAAAACCTCCACCGTCCCGTATCGTTTATGTATGTTTTTCCCGGTTATCATGCAGCCAATTATATATTTCGTAAATCAAATATCAGCAAATAGGGGCCGCTGGCAAAACCTCAATTGACCGATTATGTTCTTTTATTAAGAAATTCTTAAAAACCCCGTGAACAACTAAGGATTTGGAAAATTCGTTAATACAACTACATTTGCGGAAAAATAGGGTAGTAAAGCTGCCACAAACCTTATTCAAAAAAACAAAAACCCTGAGAAGATGTTCTGGACTTTAGAATTAGCCTCATATCTCGAAGATGCCCCCTGGCCCGCCACCAAAGACGAGCTGATCGATTACTCTATCCGCTCAGGTGCTCCGCTTGAGGTTGTTGAAAACCTGCAGGAACTGGAAGACGAAGGCGATGTATACGAGACGATTGAAGATATCTGGCCGGATTATCCTACCCAGGATGACTTCTTGTTCAATGAGGATGAGTATTAGAGAAACTTCGAGTCTTTACCTACGAGTTTTAAGACTTATAAATAAGAAAAGCCTCCGGTTTCGGAGGCTTTTCTTATTTATTTACCCGGCGTTAGTATTTCATGGTATCGCCTGTTGCGTCGCACTCTTGTACGTCCCGTTTTCATGGCATCTGTATTTTTTCGCTCCTATCATGTGGCTTCCCCTAATGTTAATGATATTACGTCCCTTCCTATCATATAGGCAGGCCTTCTGAGATAGGAATACATTCATTCTACTCAAATAGAACTATGCATTCCATTTACAAATCATCAAATTCTCACATTTTCAAATTATCCCTCCGTCACTCCCAGTTTCACCATCACCTCGTTACTAACCCCGGTACTGGAGTAACCACCATCGTGAAATAGATTCTGCATGGTTACCATTCTCGTCAGATCGGAGAAAAGGGTAATACAGTAATTTGCACAATCTTCAGCCGTAGCATTACCCAGCGGAGCAATGGAATTGGCAAAGTCAAAAAAGTCACCAAAGCCTTTAATACCCGTACCCGCTGTGGTCTTGGTGGGTGACTGAGATACAGTATTGATCCGCACTTTCTTTTCCACACCATAATGATAACCAAAGCTGCGGGCTATACTTTCCAGCATGGCCTTTATATCCGCCATATCGGTATAGAATGGATAAGTACGTTGTGCCGCCATATACGTTAAGGCCACCACACTGCCCCATTCATTAATGGCATCCAGCTTTTTTGCCACCGCCAGCATTTTATGAAATGACATGGCAGACACATCTATCCCTTTCATGAAATAATCATAATTGGATTCAGTGTATGGGATCTTCTTGCGGATGTTCACACTCATCCCTATTGAATGGAGGATGAAGTCAATTTTACCACCCAATACTTCCTGAGATTTGGTAAGAAGGTTTGTTAGTTCCTCCACACTCGTAGCATCTGCAGGAATGATTTCTGACTTTGTTTTCTCTGCCAGTTTATTGATCTCCCCCATTCGCATGGCAATAGGAGCATTCGTCAGTACAATAGTTGCACCCTCTTCGTATGCTTTCTCAGCTACTTTCCAGGCAATGGAGTTTTCATCCAATGCACCGGTTATGATTCCTCTTTTTCCTTTTAACAGATTATAAGCCATATGGTCAGTTTATAGTTTATTTTTAATAACGGCTGTTGCCGTAAAAATAAGGAGATATTTTTAAGCTCGGGGAAACACCAATTTAATTATTAATACTACCAAAAAAGTATACACCACAACCATCCCAAGTACTGCGAGCACCCATGAGAGAAAACGCCGCAGCGATTCTCTGGGCCGCATTACCTTCTCCAGGTATTTGTAAAATAAATATGCAGGCAGCAGGGAGAGCAACACAAGTACAACAATAAATACTTCTTTTAAGCGCAAATAAGTTGAATTTAGAGTATGCAATTTAACCAGATGCATCCGTAAGCTGCCGAAAGCAGAGCCATCAGTTTCCTTTATCTTCGCAGCTATTAAAAGAAGCAAGCGAAAATGACCATCTCTTACAAGTGGCTGAGTGAATACCTGCCCGTTACTGTTGAACCCGAAAGACTAAGCCGCATTCTTACTTCCATCGGGCTGGAAGTGGAAAGCATGACCAACTACCAGGAGGTAAAAGGCGGATTAAAAGGCCTGGTGATCGGCGAAGTGTTGACTACGGAGAAACATCCCAATGCAGACAAACTGACTATCACCAGTGTAAGTATTGGAGAAGCTGCCCCTCTTCAGATCGTATGCGGCGCCCCCAATGTAGCTGCCGGCCAAAAAGTAGTGGTGGCTCCCGTAGGTGCTACCATTTACCCAACCACAGGTGATCCTTTAACCATGAAAGTGGCAAAGATACGCAGTGTGGAAAGCTATGGAATGATCTGTGCCGAAGATGAGATAGGCCTTGGCTCATCGCATGCTGGTATCCTGGTACTACCTGCAGATGCCAAAGTGGGTACTACAGCTATTGATTATTTTACACCGTACGAAGACATTGTTTACGAGATAGGCCTTACGCCCAACCGCATGGATGCTATGAGCCATTGGGGTGTTGCAAGAGATGTATGCGCCTATTTAAATCATCACGACAATAAAGACATGAAGCCAAAACTGCCCAACAGCAACGGCTTTAAAGTTGATAATACTTCATTTCCAATTGATGTAAAAATTGAGAACCAAACTGCCTGTCCCCGCTACTCGGGTGTTACTATCGCCAATGTTACCATCGGCGAATCTCCCAGGTGGCTGCAACAAAAACTGAAATCTATTGGCCTGCGACCGATCAATAACATAGTTGACATCACCAATTTTATCCAGCATGAAACAGGGCAGCCTTTACATGCATTCGATGCCGGGCTAATCTCTGGCAAAAAAGTAGTGATCAAAAACTTACCCGAAGGCACCCCCTTCATCACCCTGGATGAAAAAGAGAGAAAACTTAGCGCCGAAGACCTGATGATCTGTGACGAAAAAGAAGGCATTTGTATTGCCGGAGTGTTTGGCGGGCTTCATAGCGGTGTAACGGAAAAAACGAAAAACATCTTTCTTGAAAGCGCCTGTTTCGAAGGCATCTCGCTTCGTAAAACTTCTTTCCGGCATGGATTGAGAACTGACGCAGCTTCCCGTTTTGAAAAGGGCACCGATATTTCTGCTACAGTGAATGTGCTCAAAAGAGCAGCCTTACTTATAAAAGAGATTGGCGGAGGTGAGATCGCTTCTGACATTATTGACATTTATCCAGCTCCTAAACCGAAGATTGAAGTAGGCATTAAATGGCATTTTATTAAAAAACTGAGTGGCAAGAACTATCATCCGGACGCTGTAAAAGAGATCCTGAACAATCTGGGTTTTGAAACACTCAAAGAAGGTATTGATGAACTGAGGGTAGCCGTTCCTTATCATAAACCAGATATTAGTTTACCCGCCGACCTGGTCGAAGAAATTGTAAGAATAGATGGTCTTGACAATATAGATATTCCTGATGCCATCACCATCACCCCGGCGGTGGAAGAAAATTATGCCACAGAAGTATACCGGGAAAAAACAGCTAATTACCTGGTTGGGCTGGGCTATAATGAGATAATGACCAACTCCATTACCAATGCTGCTTATTTTTCTGAAGAAGAATTACAAGGCATGGTAAAGATGACCAACAGTCTTAGTGCTGAGCTAAACATTCTCCGCAATTCCCTTTTCGAAACGGCATTGGAAGTGGTGGCCCATAATCTTAATCACAGAAATACATCGCTTCGCCTGTTTGAATTTGGGAAAGCCTATTCCACCACCGCTCCGGGAAAATATAAAGAAAGTGAAAAGCTTTGTATCGTTCTCACCGGTAATAAGAACGAAGACAACTGGAAGCAAAAAAGCGTAGCCACAGATTTTTACACCTTGAAAGGCACGGTCGATGCTTTGCTGAAAACTTTAGGCATCGAACCAGATACCGTGGAAACGATGCCTGTTGCAAAATTAGATAGCCATATTGTGTACAAACTGGGTGATAATATTATTGCCGGAGCAGGTGAAGTAAAGAAACCGATCCTCGATAGATTCGGAATTAAACAACCCGTATTCTTTGCCGGGCTGAACTGGGCCATATTAGCAGAACTGGCTGCAGGACAAACCCGAAAAGTAAAAGAAATAGCCAAATACCCTGCTGTACAGCGTGACCTTGCCATGATAGTAGTCAAAGAGCTGAACTGGGAATCCGTACAACAAACCGTGCAAAAGATAAAATTGAACAAACTGCAGGATGTTAAACTCTTTGACATATTCGAAAGCGAGAAACTCGGCGCCGGTAAAAAATCAGTAGCTGTTAATTTCACCTTTCAGGATGAAGAAAAAACACTGACAGATAAAGAGATTGATGGCTGGATGAATAAGATAATGACAACATTAGAAAAAGACCTGCAGGCAGAAATAAGGAAATGAGCAGCACAGAACAACATCTGAAACGCATACAGGAAAAACTTCAGCAATTGCTGAAGCAATATACTGCTTTACAAAAGGAGAATAATCAGCTTAAAGAAGAGCTTGAAATAACCCGGCAAAAAATCACTGCTCAGCAAAAAAACACTGACGAACTGAAACAACAAGTTAGCATCCTGAAACTAAACGCCGGGGAAATGAGTCCTGCCGATAAAAAAGAGTTTGAGAAACGGATCAATATCTATTTAAAAGAAATAGACAGGTGTATTGCGTTGTTAGAAGAATAGTCGGGGATTAAAAATTGTACTACACTCTTTTCACCAAATTCATTTTCATTTCATCAACTCCTTGCGAAAGCTCCAGGGTATATCTTCCATAAGGCAGGTCATTGAGGCCTGTCCAGGTCAGTTCCTCTGGGTTGGAAGCAATATCCCTTTCAAGGGTGCGGCAAATACTTCCCTTATCGTCTTTTAAAATACCACGGAGGCAGCTACCTTTGGGCGTTGTGAGTTGAAGTTGTAATGCATCAATAAAAGTTGATGACTTAACTTTAGCAAACATGTCAGAAAACGTTTTGGTTGTTATCGTTTCACCATTGTGACCTTACACCATCTCGCTTTCAAGAGAGTACTGATTTTTTTCAGGCAGCTAATGTAATAAATAGATTACGAAAATTCCAACAAAATGAGTGAATTAATTGCGATCTCTGCCGTCATCGGCGACCGTACCTACCGGATCAAGATCAAACCGGAAGATGAAGAGGTGGTCCGCAGGACCCTGAAGACGATCAATGATAAGATCGTGGAATTTAAAACCATGTTTGCAGGAAAGGATATGCAGGACTATATTGCCATGGTCCTTATTTGGTATGCCACTGAGCAACATGCCGGTGCTGCGGCTGGTATTTTAAACGACAACCTGGCCCAACAACTGACCGGGCTGGAAAAGCTGCTGGATGACCAACTGGGGCAACAGGCAAAAAAATAGTCCCGGGTCACCATTCCTTCAATGCCTAAAGCCAGTCACACAAACGGTCAGTATGGCCAAAAAGGGGGCCTGGCAGGTATTGCGGCTTCCAGCTATTGGTCGCCGACTATTCCCCCTTGGTCATTACATCCCTTTTAGTATCTTCGCTGATTACATAAACTTCTGTAATCCTGACAGATGTGGTAATGAAGTTTATATTAAATAATTCACATTGTGAACCACTTAAACAAAAACATTCATGGATCCGAATATATTATCCGTCATCATTGGCGCAGTTGCCCTTGTTCTGGGCATCCTGCTGGGTAAGTTCATTTTTGCAAAAAACACCCGCAAACAAGTAGAAGAAGCTGAGCTGCAATCACAAACCATTCTCAAGGAAGCTGAATTAAGGGCCGAGACCATTCGCAAGGAAAAGGAACTGGAGGCTAAAGAGAAATTCGTGCAGATGAAAGCTGCCCACGACAGGGAGATCCTGGACAAAAACAAAAAGATCAATGACACTGAGAACCGGGTTCGCCAGAAAGAACAAAGTATTAACCAGAAAGAAAGCAGCCTGGACAAACAGATAAAGGAAAATGAGGCCATTAAAGAAAACCTGAACCGCCAGATAGATCTGGTGAACATCAAACGTACCGAACTGGAAAAACACCAGGAAGAACATATTCGTCGCCTGGAAAAAATATCTAACCTTACAGCGGAAGATGCAAAAGCACAACTGATTGAAAGCTTGGTCAACGAAGCCCGTACCAAAGCACTGGTATTACAGCAGGAAATTGTGGAAGATGCCAAACTGAAGGCCGGTAAAGAGGCCCGTAAGATCGTTATACAAACCATTCAAAGAACAGCTGCCGAGCAGGCTATCGAAAACACGATCACTGTTTTCAACCTGGAAAGTGATGAGATCAAAGGACAGATCATTGGCCGTGAAGGCCGCAACATCCGTGCTATCGAAGCAGCCACTGGTGTAGACCTCATAGTAGATGATACCCCGGAAGCAATTCTTTTATCCAGCTTCGACCCGCTTCGCCGGGAAGTTGCCCGCCTTAGTTTGCAGCGCCTGGTGGCCGATGGCCGTATTCACCCTGCCCGTATCGAAGAGGTGGTGGAGAAAACCAAAAAACAGATAGAAGAGCAGGTAATGGAGATTGGCGAAAGAACTGCGATTGAGTTAGGGATTCACGGTTTGCATAAAGAACTGGTAAGAATGGTGGGCCGTATGCGTTTCCGTTCTTCTTATGGTCAGAATCTGCTGATGCACAGCAGGGAGACGGCCAACCTTTGTGCTACGATGGCTGCAGAATTAGGAATGGGGCAAGCACAGGTAAAATTGGCCAAAAGAGCCGGCCTGCTGCATGATATTGGCAAGGTTCCCGATGAAGAAAGCGAATTGAGCCATGCCTTGCTTGGTGCTAAACTGGCGGAAAAATATGGGGAGAACCCGGCTGTGGTAAATGCAATAGGTGCTCACCACGATGAAATGGAAATGCAATATGTCATTTCACCAATTGTACAGGCCTGCGATGCTATCAGCGGTGCAAGGCCAGGAGCGAGAAGAGAGATCATGCAACAGTACCTGCAGCGGATCAAAGACCTGGAAAGTCTGGCAATGGCCTACACAGGCGTGGAAAAGGCATATGCCATCCAGGCAGGTCGGGAATTGAGGGTGATCGTGGAGGCTGATAAAGTAACCGACCAGGAATCTGATAAACTTTCCTTCGAAATTGCCCAGAAGATACAAACAGAAATGACCTTCCCCGGCCAGATAAAAGTGACAGTGATACGTGAAAAGAGAGCGGTGAATGTGGCCAGGTAGGGTTATTGGGTAATTAGTGGGCTGGTTAACAAGGTAAAAACCTCAGATCAAAGAAACTTTTCAATTTAAAACTGAAAACTTACCAACTTTTCGTTACCTTTGCCCTCCCTAAAAATCAGGATTATGAACGCTATAGCATATGTACATGAGCAACTGACCGGCAAGAAAGAGTTTCCTGCTTTTAAACCCGGTGATAATGTGACTGTTAACTACAAGATCATTGAAGGTAATAAAGAAAGGATCCAGTCTTTTAAAGGCGATGTGATCAAAAAACAAGGCCAGGGTGCTACCGCCAGCTTTACTGTTCGTAAAATATCTGATGGTGTGGGTGTGGAAAGGGTTTTCCCGTTCTATTCTCCTAATATCGAATCTATCGAAGTAAATAAAACAGGTCATGTGCGCCGTGCCAAGTTGTTCTATCAGCGTACCCGCAGTGGTAAGAGTGCCAGGATCCGTGAGAAACGCCAGGCAGTAGCAGAAATAACAAAGTAATTTTCGCCAGATATTTCAAAAGCCCCAACCCAATGGTCGGGGCTTTTTTATGATTCACCGGGTTTTGTCAATTATTATTCCTTTATTTTTTTCTACTTACTATCTTTGACCTCTAATTTCATAAATATGATACATCCTACATTATTGGGTATGCTGGGCACCAACGAGATCATTATTATCCTTGTTATCGTTCTGCTGTTATTTGGAGGCCGCAAAATACCTGAACTGATGCGTGGATTAGGTAAAGGCGTTCGGGAATTCAATGATGCGAAAACCAATGTGAAGAAAGAGATTGAAGAGAGTGCCAGTGATGTGAAAAATTCAGTTAAGGAATAATTTCCTTCCCTTTTATCTAACCCAAACAGCCACTGCTTTTGTTTCAGTTTTCTTCTGTTGAGCAATACCATGCCCAATTACAGGAAGGAAATGCCACCTGCTTACAGGCAGTAGAGCATTACCTTCAGCAGATCAATGCTACCCGGCACCTCAATGCCTTTGTGGAAGTATTTGCTGAAGAAGCCATTGCAAAAGCGAAGCTATTAGACGAAAAAAGAAAAAGTGGCACCACCACCGGCAAACTACATGGGGTTGTTATTGGGATAAAAGATGTGATTTGCTATAAGGGACATAAGGTTTCTGCCTCCTCAAAGATCCTCCACAATTTTACCTCTATCTATTCTGCCACCGCCGTGGAAAGATTGCTGGCAGAAGAGGCCATTATCATTGGCAACCTGAATTGTGACGAATTCGCAATGGGCTCGACTAATGAAAACTCCGCCTATGGTAAAGTACTGAATGCATTGGATGAAACAAGGGTGCCCGGCGGCTCTTCTGGTGGCTCAGCTGTAGCTGTGCAAGCCGGTCTTTGCATGGTATCACTGGGAAGTGATACAGGAGGTTCTGTTCGACAGCCAGCAGATTTTTGCGGTATTGTTGGCCTGAAACCAAGCTATGGCAGAATATCCCGTTATGGACTGATCGCCTATGCATCTTCGTTTGACCAGATTGGTATTTTTGGTAACACTATCCCTGACATTGCTTTGCTACTGGAGGTAATGGCCGGGGCCGACGATTACGACAGTACTGTTTCACATACCAAAGTGCCTGCTTACAACTCACTGCTGCAAACCAGCAGGAAATTCCGCTTTGCTTATTTTAATGAAGCCCTGGAGCATCCCAGTCTTGATAAAGAGATCGCTGACTCCATTAAGCATAAGATTGAACAGTTGGAAAAAGAGGGCCATGAGGTTGCTGCTGTGAAGTTTGACCTGCTGGATTATATTGTTCCAGCCTACTATGTACTCACAACGGCAGAAGCATCCTCGAACCTTTCCCGTTTCGACGGGGTAAAATATGGTCACCGCACCCCCAAAGAAGGAATAGATCTAACGGAATTTTATAAAGAGAGCCGTTCCGAAGGTTTTGGGAAGGAAGTAAAGCGACGGATCATGCTCGGAACCTTTGTCCTGAGTGCCGGCTACTTCGATGCCTATTTTACCCGGGCCCAAAAAGTAAGGCAACTGCTGTCAGACAAAACCAGGGACATTCTGAAATCTTATGATTTTATTATAATGCCTACCTCCCCCGTTACAGCATTCAAAACCGGGGAAAAAATGGATGACCCAATTGCTATGTACTTAGCTGATATTTATACAGTTATGGCTAATTTGGTGGGTTGCCCTGCTATTTCGGTACCCCTATTCCGTCACAGCAACGGGATGCCTTTTGGCCTCCAGGTGATGGCAAACCGCTTCGATGAAGTATCTTTGCTGCAGGTTTCACACCTGCTATTACAGGCAAAAAGCCAGTAATAGGTTCTAAATCAGCAAGTTTGAGAAAATTAAAGCACATATCAATTCTAGGAAGCCTGGGCTTTCTGCTCCTACAGGCCGCTAAAGCCACTGGCATTGAGCATAATTACCAACCAAGACTAATCAATCTTGGTGATACTACCCTCAAAAAAGACACCACACAACATTCTGTTGGTTTAAGTGATCCCAAATCAGGTTTTAAGAATCTGTTTCAAACCGCAATGGGGGGCGATGGGGTTTCCGGTGCCCGGCTAAACCCGATGGCCATCAGTTTCGTGGAAAATTATATCGCTAAAAACAAGAAGGGTTTTATGGCCATGAAAGAGTGGGCCAAACCTTATTTTGATATGATGGATGAAGTGCTAACGCAGCACGGAGTGCCGAAAGAGATGAAATACCTGGCTGTTATTGAGTCCGGTTTAAAATATAATGCGATATCCTGGGCAGGCGCCTGCGGGCCCTGGGCCTTTATGCCGGCAGCCGCACAACAATATGGCCTGAGCATAAGAAGAGGGAACGATGAACGCCTGGACTACTTTAAAAGCACCCATGCGGCCGCCAGGTTATTAACTGACCTGTATGCAAAATATGGTGATTGGCTGCTGGTTCTGGCCGCTTATAATGGCGGTCCTGGTAATGTAGACAAAGCGATTCGTAAAGGGGGTGGCAGTAAAGACTTTTGGACCATTCAGTACCACCTGCCGGTAGAATCAATGAACCATGTAAAAAAATTCATTGGTACACATTATATTTTTGAAGGAGAAGGCGGTATCACCACTGTTACCAAAAAAGAAATGAAAGATCTCCTGGTGAATAATAATGCAGAACTGAAAGAAGATGAACTGAACAATTCAACGGCCTATACTGTCAATGGTCGCTTCAATTCGGCTGTTATTATTAAGCATGTGGAAATTGATGCCGCCACGTTTAACAGGTATAACCCCAACTTCGATAACCAGATTGCCCTGAATGGCAAATATGAACTGCGGTTGCCCACAGTTAAAATGAACACCTTTATCACTAAAAGATACCAGATACTGGATGAGAGCATGGAAATGCTCCTGAAATCTGCCAGTGGAACTAATTAATCTAACTGCTCATTCTTCCAGCACTTTTCTGATAGCTGCCGCTTTCATTAAACATTCTTCCCATTCCATTTCCGGATCACTGTAAAAAGTAATCCCAGAGCCTGCCTGGTAAGAAAGATATCGAGTAGCTGCATTATACATTATGCTACGAATAACGACATTGAAATCAAAATCACCGTTAGGTGCAATATAACCAACAGCACCTGAAAAGATACCCCGCCTGGTCTGCTCATATTGCTCTATTAGCTCCATCACTCTTTTTTTAGGAGCCCCGGTCATGGAGCCCATCGGAAAAGTGGCCTTGATAATATCGGCGAAAGAAATGCCTTGTTTGAGTTCTCCGCTTACTGTGGAGATCATCTGGTGTACCTGCGGAAAAGAATAAATCCCATATAGTTCATCCACTTTAACCGTTCCTTCTGTACATATCTTAGCCAGGTCATTGCGAACCAGGTCCACCACCATTACATTTTCTGAACGGTCCTTGGCGCTGTGAAAAAGTT
>JAEUVL010000485.1 GCA_016786965.1 Chitinophagaceae bacterium | reverse complement strand
TGGACTGGGTACTTTTATTTCCGGTAATTTTCTCAGGTTCAGACCATTAATTGTTGGTGGAATCATTGCCTGGGTACTGGCTATTGGCGCCGTATTTACAAGCTATGAGCACCAGATGCTTTTTGGTGCTGCAGCAATATTATTCAGCTATATTATACCTGCCTATATGCTTAGACAGCGAAACAGAACTGCCAACATATAAATACTAACCATGGAACTACAGGACAAACCATTGACCGAAAAGGAAAGCCTCGACCTCATTACCCAAATGATCAATAAAGCAAAAGATGCCTGTCATGATACAGGCATTGCCGCTATTATGTGGGGTGCTGTTATCGCTGTTTGTGCACTGGTGAAGTTATCCGAGATTCATTTTAATTATCGTCTGCCGTTCAATATCTATTGGCTTACATTCGCCGCTGTTATCCCGCAAATATATTTCAGCATCAGGGCAAAGCGGGAGCGTAAAGTAAAAGCCTACGGCGATGAATTTATGGATTACCTGTGGGTAGGCTTTGGTATCTGTATTTTCCTGATGATATATGTTACAGGCAGTATGTACAATGAATGGAAGCCCGTTGCAGATGAATATTACAAACTGGCAGGGCATTCATCATCTTTTAAGTTTTACGAATTCAATTCCTCCCTCTTTCTGCTGTTGTACGGGCTGCCCACTTTTGTTACAGGCGTAAGCATGAAATTCAAGCCGATGTTTTGGGGCGGCTTATTATGCTGGGTATGTTGTATTACTGCCCTATACACGCCGGTAAAGATTGATCTTATATTACTCGCATTGTCCTCCATCTTTGCGTGGCTCATACCGGGCATTATTATGGAAAAGGATTACCGCAAAGCAAAAAAGGAATTAGCACAGGCGAATGTTTAAAGATCTTGATCCCATATTGCACTCGCAACTGCGCCTGGCAGTGATGTCGCTCCTTATTAGTGTAAAGGAGGCAGAGTTTACTTTTATAAAGGAAAAGACCAACGCTACAGCAGGCAACCTGAGTGTGCAGGTTCAGAAGTTGAAAGAGGCGGGTTATATTGAAGTGGCTAAACAGTTCAGGGATAACTACCCGCTAACAATCTGCAAGATCACCAAAGCAGGGATCAAAGCATTTGAAGAATATGTGACCAACCTTCAATCGTATCTGGGTAAGGGCTGAAAAAAATAAGCCCCCGCTGGTGGGCAGGGACTTTATTCTCCGTTGGTACTCTAAAGGTATAAGAATGGTGATATAATTCAGTAGCCTTGTGGGTGCTTTTTGTTGCGTACGGGTTGCAGCACCAGTGAGGGCATTGATTGTTCTTTTTTAGGTTGCAGGATCTTTTCCAGCACTTTCTTCAGGCGGTTGTATTCTTCCCGCATCGCTTTCTTTACGGACTTGCTCATGGTTTAATTTAATATTTTTCAGGTGTGTTTATGCTGCCGGGTTTATTGCCACTACGGCTGAATAAACTGCTTTTTTGTTCTTATTCACGATCTTGATGCGGTACATCATTTTTTGGTTGCCCGCTTTTTCATAAAATTCATAAGTGTCGATGGCGGGTTTATCTGTACCAAATACGAGGGCGGCAAGGTTAAAGTTCACCCCATCAGTACTTTTTTCCACTTCAAACAGGTCCGCTGTTTCATTTTCATCTACCACCCAGTTCAAAATAACCTTGTTATTTTTTACAGTGCCTTTAAATTCCAGTACGGTGGCTGGTATTTTGTGTAAAACAGGTAAAGGGGACGGTTCGGGGCTTGCAGCAAAAGCAGCCGGGCTGGTAGCTGTTGCCGAAGGCTGATAGAACAGTCGCAGCGTGAGTAAAAGGGCGAATAAGGTGTATTTGATCATTTCTTAGGGTTTTGTCTTCACTGCCCGGGAAAACCGGAAAGTTTTGAATTTTCATCGATAGCCCACAGAAATATTGGATGATTATTAAGAAAAGGAGACCGTCATTTATTCCTGCATCAGATAAGAAAAGTACCAGAGGCCGGAGAATTCCGGGGGGACAGGTACGGATGTTTATCGTAGTTTTACCAGGGTAAATGTGGTTTTCCGAATCGTAGACAAACCTACCACTTGACACGCAGATATGCAAGAATTTTATGGAAAATATTTTTATGAAGCGTTTGGTAATACTTCCATAATCCGGGTAAACCTTTAATACCTTTGCCCGTTATTAGTCAGGATGAGTGCAATCATACAGGTAAATCACCTAACAAAGGATTTTAAAGAGATAAAGGCTGTTGATGATCTTTCTTTTACTGTAAATGAAGGACAGGTATATGGTTTTTTGGGCCAAAATGGTGCAGGTAAATCTACTACTATCCGGATGTTGCTTACCCTGATTGAACCTACTGCCGGTGATATTGAAATATTTGGGTTACAACTCCGCAAGCACCGCAAGGAGATCCTCCGTCAGATAGGTGCTATTATCGAAAAGCCCGACCTGTATAAATATCTTACCGCTTACGAGAACATCCGCATCTTCTCCCGCCTTAGCGGAGTAAAAGTTTCTGATGCTAAAATAAATGAACAGTTAGCTATGGTGGGCCTTGCCGACCGTACAAAAAGCAAAGTAAAAACATACTCCCAGGGTATGAAGCAACGACTTGGCCTTGCCTGTGCCCTGATACAGGATCCCAGGCTCATCATCCTGGATGAGCCAACCAATGGCCTCGACCCGCAGGGGATTGCTGATATGCGCAATATGATCATTCACCTGAGTAAAGACCTTGGTAAAACACTGCTCGTATCTTCTCACCTGCTGAGTGAAATAGAAATGGTGGCCGACAGTATGCTTATTATTAATAAAGGAAGGAAAGTGGTGGAGGGAAAAGTAAGTGAATTGCTGAACCCTTCGCAATCGGTGGTGGAATTAATTGCCGTGGACAATGCCGCTGCATTAGAGTTTCTGCAGCATTCGGAATGGAGCAGTGCGCTGAAGCCTGTCACCAATGGCACCATCAAACTGGAATTTGATAAAGTAAGGATACCGGAATTGAATAAACAATTGGTGGAGCGGGGTATTGCTGTGATGAGCCTTCGTCCCTTACATTCACTGGAAGATTATTTCTTATCTCAAACCAAAGTGTAGATGTTCCTAGAACTGTTGCGTATAGAGCTGTTCAAAATTTTTAAACGTCCCCGGACATTTATTGCTTTTGGCGCCATTGCCATGATCATACTGCTGGTACAGTTTGCGCTGATGGTGAATGGTAAAGATTTTATACAATTATTTACCGGCGACCAGGCGGATACTTTTGAGATACCATCTGACAAGATCCTGAATGGTTATTTTATCTGTGTTACGGTGCTGCACATGATACTGCTGCATGTGCCTTTGCTGGTGGCGCTAATTGCCGGTGATATGATTTCCGGGGAAGCCAACCTTGGTACCCTGCGCCTGCTGGTGGGAAAGCCCGTTACAAGAACGCAACTGATCATGGCGAAGTTTTCTGCCAGCACTGCGTATGTACTCCTGCTGCTTGCATGGATGGCCCTCTTTGCTTTACTTGGCAGCATTTTACTATTTGGCAGAGAAGACCTCGTGGTGTTCAAAGAGAATGATATGCATATCATTAAAAATACGGATGTGCTGTGGCGCTTCTTTGCAGCTTTTGTATTTGCTGCCCTTGCTTTGACGGCTATTGGTGCCATGGCATTGATGTTCTCCACTTTTGCAGAAAACTCATTGGGCCCTATTGTAGCAACGGTATGTGTGGTCATTGTATTTACCATTGTGCAGCAACTGAAGGTGCCGGTATTTGAAGAAACAATAAATCCCTGGTCTTTTACCACGCATATGCTTGGCTGGAAAGGTTTCTTTTATGTGGAGAAGACGGCGGAAGGCACCACCATAAACGGATCAATAGAAAACCCCGCTGCACTGGTAAGAAGCGGACTGATACTGATCGGGTACATCGTGCTGTTTCTCCTTATAAGTGCCAGGTATTTTAAACGGAAAGATATTTTGAGCTAAATCGTTTGTATGATAAAAAAAGTTATTGCCTTTTTATTATTTTCTGTGGCCACAATAGCTGTGGGAAATGCCCAGGAGATAAAGGAACTGCTGAAAAAAGTAAAGACCAAGTACGATAAAGTGAATGATTACACTGCTACCGGTAAAATGAAGACCAATGTGATCTTTATTAAAGCGCCGGTGGCCACGGTAAAGATCTATTATAAGAAACCGGATAAACTGAAGATAAAGAATGAAAGCGGCATATCTTTTATTCCAAGGGGTTCGGTGAATATCAATATGAACAATGTGCTGGGGTTAAATAATTTTGAAGCCGTGGCAGCGGGTACGGAAAAAGTAAATGGTACTGAATGCAAAGTGGTAAAGATATTTCCGCTGAGTGATGAGGAGAACATCTCCCGGGCCACCTTATATATTGATGAAAAGAACCTGCTGGTGCTGAAATCAGTCATCAGTACTAAAGAGAACGGGACCTACGAACTGGTGATGAGCTATAAGAAGTATGCGGAGTACGGTCTGCCGGATAAAGTAGAGCTTACCTTTAATACCAAAGATTATAAATTGCCCAAGGGTATTACGATAGATTACGACAACGGCTCGAATAAAGACAATGCCGATAATGCCAAAACAAAAAAGGGCAAAGTGGAGATCACCTATTCTGATTACAGTATTAATAAAGGGGTACCTGATTCGGTATTTAATTGAGATGTCTGCGTATTTGTGAATGGTGAGTGGGGAATAGTGAATAGGGAGTCAGGCGGCGGTGGGTGTAGCAGATCCAGGCGGTAAATTGTCATCTCTGTTGGAATAATTGGGGTGTAAGGGGGCTTTTTTAAAGAAGCTCTGCTGTTTATTGATGTAGCGGGAACTGATGTTGAAGGAAGAGGTGAAAGAATTGTGAAAGCAGGCTGAAGAGTTATCCGTGCAGGAA
>JAEUVL010000459.1 GCA_016786965.1 Chitinophagaceae bacterium | reverse complement strand
GAGGGTACATATGCGAACGATCCCAAGATACGGCTCGAATACCTGCAGCTCCTGTCCGGCTATTATAAAAAAGCAGGAATGTTATCCGAGTATCAGTCATCTCTGGAAGAATTATTGGTCACCAAAGATTCTTTTTATGCTGCCAATTCAGCAGAGGCCATCGCTGAATTGCAGACGAGGTACGAAGTGCAAAAAAAGGAAAACACGATCTTGCAACAGAAGTATGGATTGCAACGAAAGAATTTTTTGTTATACGGGTATATCATTCTCTCAGCTATATTACTGATAACAGGTGTCGCTTTATTTATTAATTACCGTAAAAAGCAACGACGGCAAGTGCAGAAGATGATGGAAGAAGAAAAGAAGCAGGGAATTGAGGCGGTAAAGAATGCGGAAGAGAAAGAACGGGTGCGGATAGCTTCGGACCTGCACGATAACCTTGGCGCTTATGCCGCTTCCATGGCTTCTAACCTCAGCTATATTCATCTGCCGGAAGCAGATGATAATACAAAAATTGCTTTTCGTGAACTCAGTCACAATTCTAATGCTATCATTTCCCAGTTGAACGATACGATCTGGGTATTGAAAAAGGATTCTCTAAAGCTTACTGCCATTAGCGACAGGATCAAAATATTTATCAACCGAATCCGCAACAGCTACCCGGGTATGCAGATCGAGGTCGAAGAGCATATTTCAACTGATCACCTTTTGTCTTCAGCACAGGCATTTCATCTCTACCGTATTTTACAGGAAGGTATCAACAATGCATTAAAACACAGTAAAGGAAAAAATATCGCCATACGGTTTGACGCAGGAGATACCTGGAAAGTAATGGTAGAGGATGATGGAGAGGGGATGGCTATTGATACAACTGGCAAGAATGCTGGTAATGGATTGCAGCATATGAGAGACAGGAGCAGGGAAGCAGGATGGGTGATCAGTTGGCGCAACGCTGAACGGAAGGGAACTGTGATGGAAGTGTCGCCTACTACAAATTGATTATTGTACACAGCAGACAACTGCCTAATTTTATTATTATGAACTTTATTGTTGCGCTAACAGAAGATAATACCATCAACCGGAATACATTCTTGCAAAAGATAAATGTGCTGGGTAATATGAATGTAGCCTTTGTAGCCGGCAACGGGCATGAATGCCTGGAGCAACTAAAAGGCACACCAGATGCCAAATTGCCGCAGGTGATCTTTATGGACCTTGAAATGCCGAAGATGAATGGTATTGAAACGATTAGCCTTGCCAAAGCTCTATATCCGCAAATACATTTTGTAGTGCTTACGGTATTTGATGATGATGAAAAAATATTTGAAGCGATCAAAGCTGGTGCTTCTGGTTACCTGTTAAAGCATGAACCGGCCGGCGTGCTGCAGGAAGCAGTAATGAACGTACTTGAATTTGGTGGGGCCCCGATGAGCCCGGCCATTGCAAGAAAAGCATTACAATTGATGAGTAAAGCCTCATTGGATTCAACGGTGGAAGTGAAACAGTCCTTGCCGGAAATGATCACTACCCGGGAAGAAGAAATATTAAAATACACAGTTAGTGGATGGGATGCTAAACGCATTGCTGCCGGGCTGGATATCAGTGTGCTGACAGTACGTAAGCATATTGCTAATATCTATGAGAAACTGCATGTGCAATCAAAAGCGGAAGTCATTAGTATGGCGCATCAGCAGAATTGGTTTAAGCGTTAAACATAAATGGAGCAATTCACCCACTCTGCATCAAAACTGGCATTGTACTTTTTATAAAAATTAATCGCAGGTTCATTCCATTCCAGTACCTGCCATACAATGCGGGGTAGTTTTTTTTCTTTGGCTTCTTCTATCAACCGGTCCATTAATAATTTACCAATGCCTTTGCCACGGGCAGCTTCCGTAACCAATATATCTTCCAGGTACATGGCTTGTCCTTTCCAGGTGGAATAGCGGATATAATACAATGCAAAGCCGAGAATAATACCGTCTTCTTCGGCAGCAAATGCCCACCATACCGGCTTCTCGCCAAAGCCACTCTC
>JAEUVL010000456.1 GCA_016786965.1 Chitinophagaceae bacterium | reverse complement strand
TGCAGAACGGGAACAACTGGGCCGTGTACGGGACAGTCTCCAGAATATAAAACGCCAATGGGAAAAGAATAAGCGTAAGATGGAAGATACCGAAAGGACAATTGAGCACCTGCAGCGGTTCAATCCTTCTTTTTCCAGTATGAAGATAAACCAGGACACACTGAGCGCTGCTTGGTTTGGTCTTTACAGCGATGAAGAAATGAGTAAACTGAATAACTGGGTAAGCAACCAAACCGCTTATGATGAAACGGTGAGAAGAAAACTGTTTGCCGGCACTTATTCTTTTTCTAGAAATGAAGATGCTGTGATCGATAAAAACTCTGTGAAACCCATTTCCACCGTTGACTTTCTTGCGGGCGGATTTCTGCTGGATAAACGGAATGCGAAACCAATATACTTACAGAATGGCCAGTTGCTTTTGGTGGCGCATAAAGACCAGGTGGGAAAGGATGGAAAAATATTGCTTACGGGTATCGGCAGAGATGGTAAAACCGGCTGGACCTATAATACTAACCTGTCAGACTGGTCTGACTGGATATACCATAACAACTACCTCTATGTATTTGGCGTAGATAATAAAAACCTCAGCAGTGGCGAGAACAATATACTGCTGTGCATTGATCTTTCTAAAGGAACTGCTGCGAAGTTTGATTACTTCAAAAAAAAGCTGGCTGACTAACTGCTGCCAGCCGTGGTATTATCAATATAATTAATAGCTATTTATTTTCCTTCATAGCTGGTATGTGTATTCACTTACACCCCCTAATATTTCATGAGTTGGATCAATCAAATCTTTGTTTGAAGTCAGCTAAAACTACTGACATTGTGGTTATTTTTATCCATAATCCTTTAGTATGGAAAATAAAACCACCTTCCGTATTCTGCGTGGCACAGAGTTGCCCCGAATATCACCCGCACTACAGCTTACTGCTGCGTACCTGGTGCTTGGTATTTCATGGATATTGCTTAGTGATTCGCTTGCTGTTAAACTTGCTGATGCCAACAGTACCGCCTATGAAAAGATACAAGCCGTAAAGGGGATCTTCTTTGTATTCCTGTCCGGCATGATGCTTTACCTGTTAAGCAGAAGAATGTACAACAATATCATCCGGCATAATTTGCAAAGGGAAAATCTCGAAGCGAAATACCTCGCATTGAATGAGGCTGCAAGGGAAGGCATTTTTGACTATAATATAAAAGAGCGGAACGCCACCCTTAACCATAAGATGAAATTCTTTTTCCCGCACCGGGATAAAGAAGTGGAAGATTTCTGGCAGGTGTACCAGAAAAGATTTCACCAGGACGATGTGGCCCGCCTGTGCAATGAATACATTGAGGTCATGAGATCAGGTAAACAAACCTGGCAAACCGAAATGAGGCTGCTGGGAAATGACAATAAATACTATACCGTTATCAGCAATACCTATATCATTCGTGATACCGATACCAATGAACCATTGCGGATGATAGGAACAATACTTGACATAAGTGATCTCCGCAACCTGCAGGCGGAACATTACGAACAAAAACTCCGGCATAAAAGGTCCCTCGCTGCTTCTATCATAAAAGCACAGGAAAATGAACGTACCCGCTGGGCGGAAGAACTTCATGATAATGTATGCCAGTTATTATCTGTTGCCAATATGTACGCCGGTAATATTTGCAGAAACAGCGGGGATACCAGTCCTGAGGCACCGGAACTAAAAAAACTGATCACAGAAAGCATCAATGAAATAAGGCAGCTGTCTGCCAGTATCAGAACACCGGTATTTAAAAAAGAATCGCTTACCGATGCGATAGATAAACTTGTTTCTAATATCAACCGGGTAAATACGATCGAATTCACCCTTTGCGCAGATAGTTTTGACGAATCAAAGATTGGCGAGGAGCAGCAACTGATGATCTACCGGGTGATACAGGAACAAATAAACAATACTATTAAATATGCGGAAGCGAGCCGGGTAACGATCAATTTATCCATGAAAGCAGATATCGTGTATATCTCTGTGCAGGACAATGGAAAAGGCTTTGATCCGGGTAAAGTAAAAAGCGGCATCGGCCTGCAGAATATTGAAAGCCGGCTTCATATATATGGTGGACGGCTGGATATTCAGTCTTCCCCCGGTAAAGGATGTACGTTACTTGCCTCATTTAAAATGATGGCGGCATAAAGAATATATCACCGGTGAAATAAAGAGCTGTACAGGCATCGGCAGAAAACAGCCTGAAAATCCTTTCTAAATTATCAGTACTTTCACCACTGTTAATTTTATTTATGCAGGGATTATCCAGGTACCGCTCTACATTCTTTATTGTTCTCTTGCTTTCATTATCGGTATTTGTACTTACGAAATGCACCGGCAAGGATAAGAAGGCACCCGCTGGCGCAAAGACGGCCAATGTGACTGGTGCGAATATCGGCTCGACCTCATGTGCCGGATGCCATGCAGATATCTACAATAAACATATCAAGACTGCACATTTCCTCAGTTCCCGGCCTGCGACAGAAGAATCGGTCATGGGAAGTTTTGCCGAAGGCAAGAATACATATGCTTATACTCCGCTGCTAAAGATACTGATGCACAAAACTGACAGCGGCCTTTACCAATCGGTCTATTATAAAGGAGAAAGAAAAAAAGATATCCGCTTTGATATTGTAACAGGTTCCGGCTCCAAAGGACAAACCTATCTCTACTGGCAGGGGAACAAATTGTTCCAGATGCCTATCTCCTATTTTACGGCGGCGGCCCAATGGTCGAACAGTCCCGGCTTTCCGTCGGACAGGGTCATGTTTGATAAGCCGATCACTACCCGTTGTCTTGAATGTCATGCCACCGCAGCCGGTCTGTTATCTGAACCCGATGTGAAGCATGAAGAATTTAACAGGGACCAATTAGTATTCGGTATTGATTGTGAAAAATGCCATGGCGGCGGCGAAAAGCATGTAAGCTTCCATACCGCTAATCCAGCAGAGAAAACAGGCAAGTATATTATCAACCAGGCCAATCTGAGCCGGCAGCAGCAACTGGACATGTGCAGGCTTTGCCATGACGGAAGCATAAAGAAAATAACCCCATCATTTAGCTTCAAACCAGGTGATAACCTGTCTGATCATTTTACTACCGACAGTATGAGTGCCACTTCTGTGGGCAATGATAATATTGATGTGCATGGGAACCAGTTTGGCCTGCTGAAGTCCAGTAAATGTTTTACCCAAAGCACTATGACCTGCAACACCTGTCATAATTCGCATGAGAACGAAAGAGGTAACCTGGCGCTTTTCTCGCAACGCTGCGTCAGTTGTCATAAGGAAGAACACAAGACCATTCCCGGTCTGTCTGCTGCGCAGGCCAGCTCTATTACTGCGAATTGCATCGATTGCCATATGCCGTCCAAACCTTCCCGTACGCTTACACTGTTCCTGAACCAGCAGGAAACGCCGGCCGTGGCCTTTGTCCGTTCACATTATATCAGCAATTACCCGGAAGAGGTAAAGAAATACATTGAGAGTTTGGCAAAAAAGAAATAAGCCACTGATCTGTATTTACTTTCCCCTGTTGGTTTTCCTATTTACGCTTACATTTATTCTATGAACCGGATGGACCGCCTGCTAGGCATTCTTACTTTACTGCAATCGAAGAAATTTGTTCCTGCGGAGAAGATCGCTGATAAATACAATATAAGTGTTCGCACCGTGTACCGGGATGTGAAGGCCCTTTCGGAACTGGG
>JAEUVL010000444.1 GCA_016786965.1 Chitinophagaceae bacterium | reverse complement strand
CAGCAGGGTGCTGCCAAAAGCAAAACACCGGTGCTGGACAATTTTGGCCGGGACATTACTAAAATGGCTGAATTGGGCGCACTGGACCCTATCGTGGGCCGTGAATCTGAAATAGAAAGGGTTTCGCAGATCCTTTCCAGGAGAAAAAAGAACAACCCGATCCTTATAGGGGAACCGGGTGTGGGCAAAACAGCGATTGTAGAAGGATTGGCCCTTCGTATCGTACAAAGAAAAGTTTCCAGGGTTTTATTTGATAAAAGAGTGATCTCTCTTGACCTGGCCGCCCTTGTGGCCGGTACCAAGTACCGTGGCCAGTTTGAAGAGCGGATGAAGGCGATCATGAATGAACTGGAAAAGAACCGGGATGTGATCCTGTTCATTGATGAGTTACATACCATTGTTGGGGCCGGCGGAGCCAGCGGCTCATTAGATGCCAGCAATATATTTAAACCTGCTTTGGCAAGAGGTGAGCTGCAGTGCATTGGAGCTTCTACCCTGGATGAATACCGGATGTATATTGAAAAAGATGGTGCATTGGACAGGCGTTTTCAAAAAGTGATGGTAGAACCACCCAGTGTGGATGATACCATCCAGATATTGAACAATATCAAATCTAAATACGAGGAGTATCATAATGTGAATTATGATCAGGAGGCGATTGATGCCTGTGTGAAATTGAGCGACCGTTATGTTACCGACCGGTTACTTCCTGATAAAGCGATTGATGTGATGGATGAAGTAGGCGCCAGGGTACACCTGAAGAATATTAATGTGCCTGAGAATATTGTGGACCTTGAGAAGAAGATCGAGGATGTGAAGAATGAGAAAAACAAAGTGGTGAAGAGCCAGAAATTTGAAGAAGCGGCATCTCTGAGGGACACCGAAAAGAGATTACAGGAAGACCTTGAGAAAGCGAAGAACCAGTGGGAAGAGGAAAGCAAGCACAAACGCTACCCTATCGGGGAAGAAGATATAGCGGAGGTGGTAAGTATGATGACGGGCATCCCGGTAACCAAAATGGTGCAGGCCGAAACGGAGAAGCTGCGTAAGATGGCTGATGATATGAAGGCTATGGTGATAGGGCAGGACGATGCTATCAGCAAAGTGGTAAAAGCCATTCAGCGAAACAGGGTGGGATTGAAAGACCCTAAAAAGCCTATCGGTACATTTATCTTCCTGGGGCCTACCGGGGTGGGTAAAACCGAGTTGGCAAGGGCTTTGGCGAGATATATGTTCGATTCTGAAGATTCACTTATTCGTATCGACATGAGTGAGTACATGGAAAAATTCACTATCAGCCGTTTGATTGGTGCTCCTCCCGGCTATGTGGGTTATGAAGAAGGCGGCCAGCTGACAGAAAAAGTTCGCCGTAAGCCTTATAGTGTTATCCTGCTGGATGAAATTGAAAAAGCGCACCCGGATATTTATAATATTCTTTTGCAGGTACTGGATGATGGGCAACTGACAGATGGTCTTGGCAGAAAAGTGGACTTTAAGAATACGACCATCATCATGACCTCTAATATTGGTGTGCGCCAATTGAAGGATTTTGGTGCAGGTGTAGGCTTTACCACTGCTAATAAAATGGAGCATGAGGATGAAGCCAATAAAGCGGTGATAGAAAAGGCATTGAAGAAGACCTTTTCACCAGAATTCCTGAACAGGATTGATGATGTGATCATCTTTAATTCTCTGAGTAAAGACAATATCTTCAGCATCATAGATATACTGATGAAAGGGGTGACAAAGAGATTGACAAGCCTTGGCTTCAGCCTGGAGCTTACAGAGGATGCTAAATCATTCCTGGCGGATAAAGGATATGATGAACAATTTGGTGCCCGCCCACTGCACAGGGCCATTCAGAAATACTTAGAAGATCCGCTGGCAGAGCAGATACTGAGTATGAATGTAAATGCCGGAGATATACTGGTGGCCGAAGTGGATGAAGACAAGACAAAGCTCAGCTTTACTTATAAAAGAGCGGCGGAGGAAAAGTCGAAGGCATAATTAGACCAGTTTGGTACAAATGAAATTTGAAGAAGTCTCTAACATGGGGCTTCTTTTTTTTTACTATGTATGATATTACCAGAAGTCCACTATGTTAAGTCAATAGATAGCTGCTTAGCATCAGCGATTTATCTAACGAATATCATTCTATTCAATACAATGCATTGCTAGTTTTGCTATGCGCAGATAAAACTCCAGTCATGCACAGTTAATTTAATATCTAATAATCTTTTAGGATTAACTATCAGTTTTTCGACCGTTTATATGTAATAAATCCGGGAGTCCCGGAGGGAGGAATGTTTTCCTTACAACTTTAAAACGGTCATCATACTTAAAATCTGGGTTATGAAAAAGATTTTAATCCCTTTAATTGCATTGGCTATATCAGGAATAGTTCCAAAAGTTCAGTCACAATGTGTGGTTACCAATCTGGGTGTTAATCTAAAAAGCTTCAATACGAGTACCTGCAGGGTTATATTCGATCTTAGCTGGGAGCAGGAGGTAAACAATGGTAATAAATATGCTTATATCCATTTATGGACCGGTGTCAATTATCATACTCCTGTAGCCAATTGGGTGAATATGTACAGCAATCCAGCAGCCTACCCTAAGGCAACCGACCTGGTAAATTCGCTCGGAACAATTTCAATATTTGATAATGGGACTGCAACTCCCCTGATAGGCAATACTTATCCGCCAGATGAGTTGGCTGTATTTCCGATTACTACTGGAATTTCGGTAATTAAAACACCCCTTCCGGGAGGTATCCGGGAAAGAATGACCATTTTGAATATTGAGTTCGTTCTGTCATCATGTGAGAATGTAGTTTCCGTTAAGGGTGATGTATGGGCAAGCCAGGCTTCGAATGGAAAAAATGTGCACTGTGCTTCGCAAGGGCTTTCATTTAACCTTAATAATCCCCGGGTAGCAGGATTTAAAATATGTGAACCGAGAAGCGTAACCTTTGGCATCACTAATAATGATCCAGCGACGGCTATCACCGTTTATTATAATTTATATAAGGACGATGGAGATGAAATCTTTGAACCTGGTGCCGGCTCCGGATTAGATGGAACTCCTATCCTGACAAGCAGCAGCATAAACATTTTGCCATTGGCCGCTTACACAGAATCAAAAATGACTTATCCGGGCAGTAATGCTGCTGGCGAAACGGGGTCTCTCTGGGTAGAAGTAATAACAACAGTGCCTGCTTTTTCTTTTGTTGCAATTGGTAAGTTGCAGGATCCGGGTTGTGTGCCCTTGCCGGCAGAAGTTCTGCATTTCAATGTTATAAAAGAAAGAGGTGGGGTGGTACTGAAATGGACTACTGCTACTGAGTATCAAAATGCGGGATTCGGAATAGAACGCAATGTTGGAAACGGCTGGAATGAAGTGGTGTTTATTTCTTCTTTGGGTATTAATGGCAACAGTGATAGGGAACTTAATTACCAGTATATTGATCAATACAATACAAAGGGGGCTACACAATACCGGTTAAGACAAGTGGATATTGACGGCAACAAAAAATTCAGCGAAATACGAACAGTTTATGGTGAGGGCCAGGCCGGGGCAATGATTGTTTACCCGAATCCAAGTAATAACGGTAAGGTGAACATTGTTTTTAATGGATATGAAGCCCGAAGAGATATTTCTATAGTAGATATGGATGGCAGGTGTATCAGGATGCTCAGGGGCATCGTTGATAACAGTATTATACTGAATGATCTGCCACAAGGCATATTTGTAATTCGGGCTTTAAATATTGAAACCCGGGAGCAAACCACTCAAAAAGTAGTGATAAATAGATAGATGAGTAACAGCAGTATCACTGGCATGCAGTTTTGATTCAGAGTTGGATATATGCCAGATTTTGATCTGATAAATAGAAAACAGAAGGAGTGCTAAATAGTGCACTCTTTCTGTTTTTTAGTTTAAACCAACATCAGATACATCAGGATGAAATACTATTTTTGTCTGCTCATTATGGAAAAAAAAATCATCATAACCATTGACGGGTGGTCCAGTTGCGGGAAAAGCACCCTGGCGAAGCAACTGGCTAAAGAGCTTGGTTATGTGTATGTTGACAGCGGGGCGATGTACCGGGCCATTACACTTTATTTTCTTCGCAATAATGTTGACCTGGCTGAAAAGAAGGAAGTAAAGAAGGCGCTGAAAAATATCAACCTTGAGTTTATCTTCAGTTCAAAAAGTAACAACAGCGAGATATACCTGAATGATGAGAACGTGGAGTACCTGATCAGGGATATGCTGGTGGCAGAAAAAGTAAGCGATGTGGCGGCTATAAAAGAAGTAAGAGAGTTTGCAGTGGCACAGCAGCAGAAGATGGGTACAAAAAAAGGCATTGTGATGGATGGGCGTGATATTGGTACCGTTGTTTTTCCTAAAGCAGAGCTAAAGATTTTCATGACGGCTGATAATGCCATAAGAGTTCAACGGCGGTTTAAAGAGCTTTACGAAAAGAATCCTAATATTACGATAGAAGAAGTAAAGAACAACCTGGAAATGAGGGACTACATTGACTCGCACAGAGAAGTAAGCCCGCTCAGGAAAGCAAAGGACGCTTTGGAACTGGATAACACTAATCTCACACCTAAAGAGCAGTTAAGTAAAGCTTTAGCTTTGGCCATTGCAAAAACAAAGAAATAAAATACCCGGATACTTGATTAATTAAAAATAAGGTTCTATTTTTACCGTTGCGTTAGTCAATCTATTGCTGTAATCCTCCCCCTGTAAAAGAACCTGGAACTGCCTGATTTTCTGTTCCTTCAATTTCCTTCCTATCTGAATGCCCTGAGATCCATCTCTTATTAATTCCAAAAATTGGAGTAAATGCCACTGTCCACCCTTTGACACGAGTCAGATATCCGTGCAGTATGGCGTAATTATAAACACTAAACCTGAGAGCATGAAAAAGTCTTTACTAGCATTCCTGACGCTTGCCGTCATTACATCATCCCAAAAAGTGGAGGCACAATGTGACCTTACAGTAAGTAACCTCCAGATCCAGATCGTAGGGACCCCTGTTGTATTAGGCCCGAACAAATGTGAAGTTACCTTTAACGCCCAATTTGATATTGCCGTGAATGGTGGATTTAAAGTATTGTATTTCCATTCCTGGTTAGCGGCGGATTACCCTGCCTCTCCCATTTTTGATTGTGGAAATTCCAATGCCCAAGACCCCGGCACATCTGTGCAGTTGGGTGCTGCAGTCGATCAGGCGGGAAAATCATTTATGGATATTGGTTTTGTCAATGTTCCAACTACCGGGGCACTTAATGTAGTTCAACCGCTTACTTTCAGTAGTAATTTTGTACACAGCCCCACTGTCACATTAACACAGCCAGCTAATTCGCCAGGCCTTACTGCCTCTAAGTATTTTAATGGCACCGCTGACCATTACACCGTGAATAATATTAAAGTGGTGATCAACACGTCCTGTGCGAGCACTATTTCAGTAAAAACAGATATTTGGGGTTCTAATTCCAATGCCCCAGACCCTAAAGCGCAATGCTATATATGTGCTCTGCCCCAGTTTTTCAATGACCCGAGTATTTCCGGATTTAAGAACTGTGCAACGCCACAGCGGCAGTATGCGTTGGGTATTAATACAGTTGATCCTACTGCCAAGAATGTTACTTATAAGGTTTATATTGATATGAATGATAATGGCTCGCTGGAGCCTGGTACTGATGAATTGGCCTTTACAAGTGGAACTATTTCTATTTCCTCTGCCAGTTCATTTGGTATTGGTCCGTTGTCCTTGCCCTCCCCATATTCTGATACCTATCCTTATTCAGAAAAAGGATACCTGATCCTTGTAGAAGGGCCTTCTTTGTCAAACAGCGTACTGGACTACTTCCCGCATCCATCAGGGTGCCTGGTATTGCCGGTTGAGCTATCATCTTTTTCTGCTACACGGAACAGATCTAACGTGTTGCTCAAGTGGGATACAAAAACAGAGCAAAATAATAGTGGATTTGCTGTGGAGCGTAATACCGGTAATAGTATATGGCAGGAAATAGCTTTTGTACGATCTCTGGCTGCGGGTGGTAATAGTTCTGCAGAACTGCAATATCAATATGTGGACCTGAATACCTATAAGGGGATTACACAGTACCGAATCCGTCAGATCGATCTGGATAACAGGTCTAAGTATAGTGATATTCGTTCTGTTCGTGGAGAAGGGCAGCCTGGTAAAACAGTTATTTACCCGAACCCAACGAGCAATGGAAAAGTTAATATCCTCTTTGAAGAGGCTAATATTGCCAGGGATATATCTGTGCTGGATATGAGTGGAAGGGCCATTAAAATTTTGAAAGGAATTACCAGCAATAATGTAGTTATTGAGAATCTCACACCCGGAATGTATAGTGTAAGAATAGTGACAGTGGCAACCGGGGAACAGGTAGTAGAAAAGATTGTTGTGAATAAACGATAAAAGCTCAGGGTTTATATTCAAACCTCCGGGGATGGCTTTTTGGCCGTCCCCTTTTTTATGCTGTTTCAAGTCATGGGTTTATCATTTGTCATTATATATATTTGAATAAAAACTGTGACCAAGGCTACTTACAGACTGATTCAGCCAATTATTATCCTGCATGTTATTATCCTGGCAGGTATTGTTGGTTATATGATAATAGAGAAATTATCCTTACTTGAATCAGTGTACCTCACCACTGTTTTTATTACTACTGTAGGCTTTACAGATCATGTCTTATCTGATTCTGGTAAAGTATTCAGCATTATATTATTGGTGACGAGCTGGGGCACTTTTGCGTTTGTAATAGCCCGTATTACCCAGTTCGTGATTAATGGAGAAATACATCAGTACTTCAAAACAAGACGGTTTATGAGAGAGATAAAAAAATTAGAGAACCATGTGATCCTTTGCGGGTATGGTCGCAACGGTCAGCAGGCAGCCAATATTTTAAAGGGGCATGATGTTCCTTTTATCATAATTGAAAAGAATGCGGAGCTTATGCAGAAAATGGAGGATGAAGGGAAAAGACTGCTGCACATTACCGGGGATGGAACAGATGATGATATACTGAGGCTGGCAGGAGTGGAGAGGGCCCGGGCACTGATCACAACGTTGCCTGTGGATGCTCAAAATGTATTCATCGTATTATCTGCCCGTTCTTTAAATCCTCAGTTGAAAATTATTACGAGGGCATCTGAAGCCAGTTCGGTTGCAAAAATGAGAAAAGCAGGGGCTAACAATGTGATCATGCCGGATTATATTGGTGGTACTCACATGGCCACCCTCGTTTCCAAGCCAGACGTGGTTGAGTTCATTGATTTCCTATCAGGAGAGGAAGGTCACTCTATTCATATGGAGGCGGTGGCATGTGAAAGCCTGCCAGTACATATGAGAGGTAAACCGCTGAAGGAAATTATGAACTGGAACAAGACCGGTGTTAATTGTATTGGTATCAAAGATGCGGAGGGTAAATTTTTTATCAATCCGCCGGAGGATACGGTGATCAGGGAAAAAATGAAAATAATTGTATTAGGTACCCGGCAGCAAATAACGAGTATGAATGGAAACCTGGCTTAACGCAAAACGCACATCTACTGATGTAACCGAAGCGGGACATAAAAAAAGCCGGCAGTATTAAACTGTCGGCTGAAAATCTATTATTTTGTTTTATTGTTTTTTTCTGAAATCCAGCAATTCCACTTCAAAGATCAGTGCAGCGCCGCCAGGGATCGCACCCTGACCTCTTGATCCATACCCTATTTCAGCCGGCATAAAGAATTTATACTTAGATCCTACGGGCATCAATTGGAGACCTTCTGTCCAGCCGCGGATCACCTGGTTGGCAGCCATTGCCAGTGGCTGACCTCTGTCATAGGAGTTGTCAAATGGAGTGCCATCGACAAGTGTACCCCGGTAATGGCATACGAAAGTATCAAGTGGCGATGTCATTCTGGGGCCTGTGCCTTCTACCAATACTTCGTATTGCAGGCCGCTGGCTGTTGTTTTTACTTCTGGCCGCAGTTTATTTTGCTCAAGAAATAACCTGCTGTTCTCTACAACAGGATTTGGTCTTTGCTTTTTGAAATCCAGCAGCTCCACTTCAAATATCAATACTGCGCCACCGGGAATTTGCCCCTGTCCCATTACTCCATAACCGAGTTGATACGGGATATAGAATTTATATTTCGAACCTGTGGGCATCAGTTGCAGCCCTTCTGTCCAGCCTGGTATAACCTGGTTAGCCGCCATTTTTAATGGTTCTCCCCTGTTGTAAGAAGCGTCGAATTCAGTTCCATCTATCAGCGTTCCCCGGTAGTGGCAAACGAAAGTATCTATGGAAGACATTTTCCCCCCGGTACCTTCGGTGATCACTTCATATTGAAGGCCGCTGGGAGTTACTTTTACGCCAGATCTTGCTTTATTTTGTTCGAGGAATTTTTTCCCTGCCTCGATATTGATTTTAGCTTTTTGTTCCTGCATACGGAAATAATAGGCGTTCACAGTGGCATTCGCCTGTACATCATCGATCAGTGGTTTCTTCTTTCCCATCACATCAGACATACCCCTGTTGTATATGGACATGTTGAATTTAAAGTCAGTAAATCCCTGTTGAAAAAAATTAGTGGCCATACTCTGACCTAAAATATAACTCAATGAATCAATGTTTGTCTTTAACCCTCCGACAGCAGCAGGATTTGGCTTTGGCGGGGCAACCGGTGTGCCGGCAGCTTTAGTTTGATAATATGTATTGAGACATTGGTTAGCGCTTGCCGGGTCAATCAATGGCTTCTTCTTTGTTTGAAAATCTGCAAATCCTTTGTTGAATACAGGCATGTTCAATTTCAGATCGCCTAAATTCTGGCTTTGGAGGTTGTATGCTGTACTTTCTCCCAATATATAGCAAACAGAATCGACGGTGGTCTTTAAGAGTGGGGTTACAGGTTTTGCAATGGGTTTTGCGACCGGTTTTGTTACTGGTTTGGTAACAGGCTTGCCCGGCTGGCCCAATAAGGCCCCGGCAGTCATCAACATAGTAACGGAAATACAGAAATGCTTCATAGATTCATAATATTAAGTCGTCAAAAATACAGCTTGAAAAGGGATTTCGTCCACCCCT
>JAEUVL010000346.1 GCA_016786965.1 Chitinophagaceae bacterium | reverse complement strand
TCAGCGCCATTTCCACCACTGATGAATTCACCTTCAATAACAACAGCGCTTACCAGAGTGTACATAACAGTGCTAATACCAACAGCGGGGGTACACAATTTGCGGCGCTTAAATACAATGGCAAATTCTCGGTTAATAACTGGGAGCTGATGGCTACCAACCGGGTAGGTGGCAAAACAAAAAAGTTTTGGTGCCAGTTGGAAGCGGTAAAAGGAGGCTTCATACTAATACTGACAGACAGTGATTATGAACCGCTTAAATACGTTTTATATAAAAGCAAATAATTCAGCTCTGCATGAAAAACACACTCACCATACTACTTTGCATATTTACTTCTGCTATCGTTGCACAAAAAGTTGACTGTAACACCCTTGATGTAAACAAAGTACCCGGCAAATGGGTATGGCAAAATACCGCTCCCTCTTTCCAGGACCCTATCCCGGCCAGCCAATGGAAATTTTCAGAACCCATCCGTAAAGAACTGCAACGCATCATGCCGGTGGCATTGGACGGATTACATGCCACTAACAGCATTGCCTTTCCGAAGGGAAAAGCATTTTGGTACACTAACAGCCCAGCAGCTTATGAAAACTACCTGATGCTGAAAAATTATGAATGCCTGAAAGGATATAATGAACTGAAACCAAATGCAGTAACAGGCTGCTGGGTATATTTTGCCATCAACCAGCTTGGCGGAGAAAAATTTCCTTTGCCACATGAAGGTACAGAGGTAAAATACCATGAGTATGAATCCAATATCCGGGTGGTGAATATTGAAATACAGACTGATGCAGCAGGCAATAAAATACTATACAGTCAATACCGGCCGGAACAAATATTAAAACACTGCTACTTCTTTTCACCAAGAAAAGACTTGCCCTGGCGAAAACTGACCAATAAAGAATTATTCACTTCCTATAAAATATACCATGAAAAAAGACTGTCCGAATTAATACCCCGGCAGGAAAAAATTGTAGCCGATTATGAAAAAACATTCAACAGTCTTACTTCCGCAGAAAAACAAAAAAAGGATTACCGGTGGCAACAGTTAGAATCAGGAAAAAACTATTTGAATAGTCTTAAACTTGAAAAGGAAAAACTAAGTTCCTGGTATCCTGAAGCAATCAAACAAGCGAATATCAATGAGACCGCCTATGTTAAAAAAGTAAACTCCGATAACTTCCGTCCTGATGAATTAACAGCGCCGGCTGGTGATGGCTATAATGTCTGGATTGACAACCTCGATTTTTTTGATAAAACAAAACCTAAAGATGAGCCTCAGTGTATAGCTTTTTATGTAAGAAGACAGGACGAAGACCTGCCAAAAAAGAACTTTATGGATCTTTTTTATAGCCAGTTCAACCTCGATGTTTTGGCCAGAATGGTAGGAGAACCTGCTAAAAACCCAACTGGTATCAATAACATAAATGCCTCTGCAGCAGCAAAACAGTTAACAACTGCTAAACAGGAAGATAAAGGACCTGTGAATATAAGTTTCGACAAAACAGGTGATGGTCTCTTCCCAGGCGGTTGGTTAGGCATGAAGAATATCGGAGTGAGATCCCTCGGTAATACCAAATGGCTGGCTATGACACAGGATGGGTACTGGTACCCTCACCAATACAATAAAGAAATAAAGGATAAATTCTCTCTTTCATTCGATCTGCAATGGAATGCAGATATCGCTTATAACAGCGGATCCTTTACCGTAACCCTGGCCGATATTGCCTATGACAATATTGGTGAACGCTACCGCCTCGATGATAACCAGGCTATGTACTGGAGTTTATATGAAAGCTATGTTGGTAATTTCAACCGGGTGATATGTTGGTTCGATCCTTACTGGAATGGAGGCGGCACCCTTACTATCTATTCGTATGACAACCGGGAATCGTTGAAATTCAACAAGCGTATCACTTTGCCTGATTTTTACAAAGACAAAAACAATCACCAGGTACAAATACAACGAAATGGTGATGGTATAGTTGTGATCATCAACGGCAAGAGCGTTGCTGACCTGCCGGGAGTATTTTTATCTGCAGCAAAATATAATCTCTGCACATTCAGTCGCTATAAAGGAAAGAACAGCGATAATCCTAACGATGTGTTTTACTTAAATAATATCAGGATTGAATACTGACCGGTAAAATCGAGTATGTCATCCGGCATTCTCTTTTACCCAGTGTGAGAATCGTTCCAGGTGATCTGTTTCCGTTTTCTCCAATGGCGAACCAATGCGTAATTCATCAAGCGCAAGATAGGCTTCCACTTCAGCGTTATCATCCACATTGATAATGGTGCCTCCCACATATACGATCAAAAAGCCGGGAGGAAGATCATGCTGCCTGCTGACCAATGCCCTCAGCTCCGCCCTGGTATGCCCGTATAAAACATTTGTTGCAAAAATGATCTTCTGATTATCGGGCAACCGGCTAAGCTCATCCTTATACGGAAACAAGATATTGACCAGTGAGTTTTCCTGGAACTCCTGCACGTCACTGCAAAGGTCAATAGGTTGATCAAGGTCTGCTACTATTTTAATAGCACCCCACAAGGCACCGCAACAATCGGATGCTTTGTTTTGTCCAATACGTTTAACAAATCCCGGCACACCATTCACCGGGTCAGCAAACAATGAGATGCCAATATGAGGTGCAAAAAAAACAAGCACTGAGTTCGCATCAGTTTTATGATGCGTGAATGCGCTTACTCCGGTAACTCCCGTAAAGGGGTAACCACCCAGCCCGCCCAAATTAAACGGGCCAAGCAATTCACGCCCCACATTAGGAAATTGTATGGCATTAATGTCATCACTGCAGATGCTATTACCCGCTACCAGTACATCGGGGTTGATATGTAGCTCCTCCCGTATAAATCTTGTGACCCTGCTGATAACCACCCCGTGTGGAAGGGCGTTGGGATAGTAGTTTCTAATGATTCTGTCATAATTATTCATAAGAAAAGTATTGGTAAGAAAGAGCAATATACTCTACTGTTCCGCCTCCCCAATACCAAAAACAGGGTATTCTATGCCTGCCGCCTCTGCGTTAGGCTGTTCTTAACTTGTCTTCTGCGTTTCTGATCTTAAACTATTACGCTGCTCTCATCAACAAAATTCATTTTACCTTTATCCTTTCTCAGTGCTCAACCATTAACCCGCCTGCAATGAAAAAGATCCTTTTTTTACTGGTCATTTGTTTACCGGCAGCATCAATAGATGCACAACTTAACCTAAACCTTGGCCTCAAAGCCGGTCTCAACTTTGCCAATATTACATCCACGGCTGGGTTCAGCAACAGTAGCCGTACCGGTCATATGGTAGGGGGATATATTGCTCCCAAAGCAAAAAAAATATTCGGCTTCCGTTCGGAGATCATTCTTTCCCGCCAGGGCTATGATTATAAAACCAATACCAACACTGGAAATGTGAACCTTGATTACCTCATGCTGCCGCAATTACTTACCATTAACCTGGGCAAACGAATTCAATTGCATGCAGGCGGACAGATCGCCTTCCTGCTGAATGCCAATGTAGACAGTACCGGAGGTAACACCAACAACGGACTGCTCGACTATTTTAACCGCTTTGATTACGCAGCGGCGGGTGGCATCGAAATATTTCCTATCAGTGGATTCTTTGTCGGCGGACGGATCAATATCAGTTTCAATAGCATAATTGAAGAGCCTCCGGTAGGTGGCAACTGGCCCTCTTATATTCCCCGTCTTAATGCTAAGAATAATGTGGTGCAATTGTATGCCGGCTGGCGCTTCTGATTTTTAGAAAGCTTTAACGGTTTGAGGTAAATCGATTGTGTGGATTTACGTTCAGTTGGTATCTCAACTGTTTATTCTAACCAACTGTTATATGAAACTTCTCCGACTTTTTGCCCTGGCCTGTATCGCCATAATAGCCCTCTCCTTCTTCACGCATTCATCATCCGGTGAAAAAATAAAGGAGCTGCACTTCTCAAAAAAAGAAAGGACACAACCTGCTCCGGAAAACACCACTGAAAAGCTGTTTAAAAAAGCTGCCCAGGCAAAAAACTTAACACAGCAAAAAGGATACAATGACAATATTTGTTTCCTGATAGACATGACCCTTCCTTCCGGACAAAACCGCTTCTTTATTTACGACCTGAAAAAAGATACGGTACAGTCTGCCGGCCTGGTGGCACATGGCAATTGTTTTCAATACTGGCTGGAGGGGAGAAAATACAGCAATGTGGTAGGCAGCGGCTGTACTTCATTGGGCAAGTACAAGATCGGCCATTCCTATATTGGTAAGTGGGGTTACTCCTATAAACTGCACGGGCTTGACAGCACCAATAACAATGCATTTGAACGCACCGTGGTATTACATGGCCACAGTTGTGTATCGGATACAGAGATCAGTGATGAGATCTGCCAGAGCAATGGCTGCCCCACCGTTTCGCCTAATTTCCTATTAAGATTAAAGACAATCATCAACGATTCGAAAAAACCGGTACTGCTTTGGATATTCGAATAAGCCCTGTCTGACGGTCCTCCGTCTGACAGGGGGCGCCGGTACGTAAACAAAAAAGCCACCCATACAGAGTGGCTTCAAAACGTTAATGTATGATATTATCCCGCAGGTGTTGCTTTAAATGATTTCACCAGGCTGGCCTCCATGGTTATTTCGGTGCTCAGCAGTTTGCTTACCGGGCAATTAGCTTTGGCATCTGCCGCATACTCTGCAAAGGCGCCGGCCTTGCATTTAGGGACTTTAGCTTTCACTTCCAGGTGACTGCCGGTTATAGCGCCGCCTTCAAGCGTAATGGTGCATTTTGTTTCAATACGGCTGGGTGTAAAGCCTGCGGCACCAAGTACAAAACTCAGTTTCATCGAAAAACAGCCGGCATGTGCTGCGGCAATCAATTCTTCCGGATTGGTATAAGAGCCATCTTCAAAGCGGCTTCTGAAATCGTAGTTCTTATTTTTAATGACTCCCGATTGGGTAACCAACTTACCGCTACCTTCTTTTCCGGAGCCTTTCCAGTTGGCAGTTGCTGATCTTTTCATGTTTGATTGTTTTTGTTAGTTATAAAGGTTGGTTTACTATTCTTCACCGGATGTTTCAGAAAACTCAGCCAGCCGGTTTTCCGGCTCATTATACTCGATGATAAAATTATTCTTCCCTTCGCCTATCACTATCTTCAGGAATTTCTGCTGCACCAGTTCCAATACAGACAGAAAAAGAAATATAGCATGTACCCGGTTCTCGCAATGGTCGAATATCCTTTCAAAGGACATATTACGTTGTTCTCTTGCCTGGGTAAGCATATAGTCACGGCTGGCCTCCATGGTATAGTTATACTGCACCACGGTATGAACAGGCTTGTTCACCCGGTCGCTGTA
>JAEUVL010000328.1 GCA_016786965.1 Chitinophagaceae bacterium | reverse complement strand
GTGGGCCGTTGTACATTCTGTATCACATTGGCAATGGTAAATGTTTTGCCACTACCTGTTACACCGAGAAGTGTCTGGTACCTTTCATCATTTTCCAGCCCTTCCGTCAGTTGACGAATGGCATCCGGTTGATCGCCGGCCGGTGGAAATGGTGCATGAAGTTTAAATGGCATAACGGGACTGCAATTTAGCGAAAGCGGCAACGCAATTTGTTGCAGATATTGCAGAAGGAGTCTTTCGTCATCCTTTTTATACAAAACAGTTTCGGCCAGAGTGAATTTCACTTGCCGGGTCGTTTCTTTTGAAAATGTGGCGGATAGTTGTAAAATATATTATTCACAGTGATTAAATTGCCGGATGATTCAATATCTGCAATTGCAAAAGCATTTTGATACAGCCACCCTGCAGGCAGAGGTAAATGAGCTAACCACGGCCTTGTGGAAAGAGCATTATAACAAAAAACATTATGAAGGCAGTTGGAGCATTATTCCCCTTCGCTCGATAGGCGGTGATGCTGATAATCCTTATTCTATTCATTCTTCCGGCAGTACTAAACCGGAATATAAGGACACTCCGTTGATTGCTGCCTGCCCTTATATAAAATCAGTGCTGGATTTTTTTCAATGTGAAAAAACATCTGTACGGCTGATGAAATTAAATGCCGGTGCGGTGATCAAAGAACATTCAGACCAGGAAATGAGTTTTGAAGAAGGGGAGGTTCGTTTTCATATACCCGTGCAAACAAATGAAAGGGTTGATTTTTATATATTGAATGACAGGATACCGATGAAAGAAGGAGAATGCTGGTACCTGAACCTGTCTCTCCCACACCGGGTAACCAACGGTGGCCTTACGGACAGGGTGCACCTGGTGATAGATTGCCTGGTGAATGATTGGATAAAAGACCTGTTTAATAATGATGTGCTGCACAAAAACGATATTGATGAAGCGGCTGCAAGGCGGCCCTTATCCGCAGAAGAAAAAATAATGATAATACAGCAACTCAGATCGATGAATACGGCGATGGGTAATGAGTTGGCAGATAAAATGGAAGCTGAAATATGATGACTGATACTATTGAGGTTAAAAAAATGCTGACTTTCCTGGAAGAGATTGGCATTCCTGTGATATACAGAGAAATTGATAGCGAGTGTTTTTTACCCGGCCTGCTGATAGAGAAAGGAACGATCATCATTGATGAAAATAAGCTGAAATATCCGGGTGATATTTTGCATGAAGCAGCTCATATAGCAGTAGTGCCGGCTGCTGACAGACCATTGCTGAATGGAAAAGAAATCGGCAGCAGGAAGGACAATGCTGCAGAAGAAATGATGGCGATTGCGTGGAGTTATGCTGCAGCTGTTTATACAGGCATAGATCCTTATCTCGTTTTTCATGATGAGGGCTACCAGGGCGGAGGAAAAGAGATCGCCGATAATTTTGCTGCGGGAAGATATTTCGGTGTGCCGATGTTGCAATGGGTGGGCATGGCAGCTGATGAAGCAAAGTCCCGGGAAATAGGTGTTAACACCTATCCTCATATAATTTCGTGGTTGCGAAATTGATTTGATGTTAATATATTATTACTTACAAAATATTGTTTGAGATATCTATAAATATATTAACTTCAACGCATTAACCATCTCTTCAAACCTTTAAACACTTTTTTATGGAAGGAACCATCGCTGAAATAAGAATGTTTGCCGGCACTTTCAATCCACGTACCTGGCTGTTTTGCAACGGCCAGACAATGTCAATTGCACAAAACACCGCAATGTTCTCCCTTTTGGGAACCACCTATGGCGGAAATGGACAAACCACTTTCGGTATTCCCGATTTCCGTGGTCGTGTAGCTGTAGGCACTGGCACGGGGCCTGGATTACCCAATGTCCAATTGGGACAGATGGCAGGCACACCTACTGTTACATTGCTTACCACTAACATGCCTGCGCATAACCATGCTCTTACCGGTACGGTAACTATGGTGGCTAACTCGGGCACAGACGGACAAACCGATGACCCCAATGGCCGCCGTTTATCAGGGGCTACAATCTATACTAATGCCACCAGCGAACCAGCTACGATGGCTGCCCTTCAAACCAATCTTACGGTCGGTGTAAACGGTGGTAGTCAGCCATTCAGCATTATGCCGCCTTACCTGGGTATGAATTATATCATCTGTCAGTTTGGTATATTCCCTTCCAGGAACTAATACCTTCCAAAACATTATTTAAACTTTAAAATTATTTTACCATGGAAGGAACATTAGCAGAAATAAGAATGTTTGCGGGCAATTTTGCTCCCAGAGGCTGGCAATTTTGTGGTGGTCAGTTGCTTTCTATTTCACAATGGACTGCCGTATTTGCATTAGTGGGCACTACTTATGGTGGTAATGGACAAACTACTTTTGGCATCCCCGATTTGAGGGGCAGAGTTGCTGTAGGTGCACAGTTTAGCCAGGGTCCCGGATTACCCGCTTATCAATTGGGTGAAATGGCAGGGACACCAACCACCACTCTTATACTGACCAATCTGCCTTTTCATAACCATACTATAACGGGAACGGTAAATATGGTGGCTAATTCAGGTACTGACGGACAAACCGATGATCCCAACGGCCGCCGTTTATCCGGGGCAACTATTTATACTAATGCCACCAACGAACCGGCCAATATGGCGCCTTGTGTATCAACGCTGGCTACTGGTTTTACAGGGAATAATCAGCCGTTCAATACTATGCCTCCCTATCTCGGTATGAATTATATATTCTGTGTAGAAGGAATATTCCCTTCAAGAAACTAAAGACAGGATACAAAATATCAATACTAATAATCCCTCTTCTCCATTGTGAGAAAGAGGGATTATCTTTATACCAGTTTATATAACCATTACTAATATTTACATTACTCATGCTTCGAATTGGCGTACTGCTGCCCAGGTCTACCCTTTTTCCTGCTCTTGGTCTGGATATATTAAATGGAATTAAGTGCTGCTTGAAATACTATGGTTTGTCAGATAATATAAAATTACTTACTGATAATATCGGGTTCGGTATAGAAGAGGCAGAAATTTATTCTAAGGCAGAAAAATTTCTGCTGCAGGATGATGCAGATATTGTAATTGTAGTAGCAGATCTTAATATTACAGAATTGCTTGAGCCTTTGTTTACCACCAGTAATAAGATAATGCTGATGGTAAATATGGGTGCCGGCATACCTGATAAATGGCAGACTGCACCCACTACAATCGTGCACTCACTTAACCTTAGCTTTCACACTCGCCTTACGGGCAAACTGGCAGCCGCCGAAAATGAAAATAAGAAAGGAGCTTATACATTATCCTATTATGATGCAGGCTACCGACATGCTTATTCTATGATGAACAGTCACCAGCAAAACGGTGGCGAACCAATGTATACTCATGTCACCCATTTAAGGGCCGAACAATTTACTCTCGCCCCTTTAGAGGAGTTTCTTACAATCCATGAAGAGGTAAAGACCTTGCTGTGCCTTTTCACGGCTGAAATGGCAGACCAGTTCTATGCTGCTATTGTACCAATCCGGGAAAAACTGCAACTGAATTTATATGCCTCACCCATGCTATTAGAAGCTTATCCGCATACTACCAATGACCAAGAGGTGACTGCGCCTCCTCTTAAAGGCTATACCTGTTGGCTGCCGGAACTGGATAACCCGGAAAACACGGTGTATAAAGAAAATTTTAAAAAAACTGCTAATAAAGAAGCAACACTCTTTGGGATGCTGGGTTGGGAAACGGGATTGATTTTGAAAGAAATCCTCAATCAATACCAGCAAAATAATACCAATGCTGCAGAAGTGGTGCCTGCATTGTGCAAAATCACTTTTAATAGCCCCCGTGGTTGGATGAAAATGGACCAGGGTTCTTATCATACTTTCTCGCCTTCCTATCTGGTCTCCTGGTCGGCTAATGGAAAAACCAAAGAAGTGAAAGAATTATTAACAATTGAAAATGAATGGAAGGAGTTTACTGCAGAACAATTTCCTGAAGACACCAGTTCAGGCTGGCGTAATACCTATCTCTGTATATAAAGTAAAATGAGCAACGAAATTAAAGCGCTGATTCTTTGCAATAACCCGGTATCAATCCCTGGAATCAGGGAATTCTTATTTTATGGTAAAGTAGGGGCCATCGCCGTTACACGCCGTAATAAAGAAATGCAGCAGATCATCCGCAGTATGATTGAAGGGACTGATGTGGAGCTGGTTATCGTAACAAAAAAAGATTATGAGTATAAACTCTTAAGTGTAATTAAGGGTAATAACATAAACGTTGGTTTAATGATGACCTTTCCGTTTGTACTCACCGAAGAAATATGGAAATTACCCGAGAAAGGATTTATCAATTTTCATTATGGCCTGTTGCCGCAATGCAGGGGGCCGCAGCCAATATTGTGGCATTTGCTGAACAATGACAGTGAAGCAGGCGTTACGCTTCATAAAGTAGATGGGGGTATAGATACCGGTGAAATTGTAATGCAGGAAAGAACAACAATTGCCGAAACGGATACTTATGGGGCATTGCAGGCTAAGCTGGGTTCTCTTGCTTCCAAACCGGCGGCCAACCTGTTGAAGATCCTCTCGTTCGGATCTTTTGTACCCTCCAGCCCGCAAGATGAAAGCAAGGCGAATTATTATGAAATGCCGGGTGTAAAGGATCTCACGATCAACTGGGAAGAGATGGATGCAAAGAAAATCATCCGGCTTATCAATGCCTGCAATCCCTGGAATAAAGGAGCTGGAACAACTATTAATGATTGGTTTATCGGAATTACAGAAGCAGAAGTGGCTGGAGAAGCTTCTCTAGGGGAAGAAAAGGCAGGTACTATTCTTGCGTGCGACAAGGAACAGGGGTTGCTCGTAAAAACCTGCGATGGGAAAAAACTTAAGATTACGATTGTATATCTCCAGGAAGGATTTTATTCAGGATATCGGCTTTCGGCTTTCTCCATTACTCCGGGTATGATCTTTAATTAACACTGCTCCGTATTCAAAAGAATTTTTCCAAAAACATTAAGTACTTTTAATGTGTTGAAGGGCTTATTGAAACAATTAATCATCAAACTCATTCCTAATTAACCATGAAAAAGTTTAACCTTTATCTCGCCCTTACCATTTTTTTCTTTGCAGCAAGCAATACATCTAAAGCTCAGGTACTAAGTGCGGGAGATATCGCTTTTACCGGGTACAACTCTTCTGCAACCAACGTGGATTCCTTTTCATTTGTATTGCTGGTAAATATTCCTGCCGGCACACAAATAAGTTTTACAGATAATGCCTGGCTGTCAAGTAACGCATTCCGAGTAGGCGAGCAGCACCTGACCTGGACAGCCGGACAGGCATTTGTTGCCGGCCGGGAGATTACAATTTTCGGTACCACATCGCCCACGCCCCTGACACCCAACTCGCTGGTTGCTTTTACATCCAATAGCGCAGGTACCTGCTCGGGTACAATGGTGAGTTTAAATACTTCAGGCGATCAGATCATTGCCTACCAGGGCACCGTAGCCTCGCCGACAATTATTTCAGCCATACATATGAATGTATATGCTGTTACCGGTGTTGGTGATTGCGGTAATACCACTACAGCAACCTGGGACCCACTTTGTATTGACGGTGGAACTGGTACGGTTGGTAACGGGAATTGGTCAACAAAACCCCCCACACTTACTACAGGTACCAACGCAGTATGGATCGGCACACTAGATGTTACTGCCAGCGAAGAAGACTGGGCTGTGTTTAATTGCACAGGGCCCTTGGCAACACCAGCGCAGGTAAGGGCTGCAGTTAATAATAATGCCAACTGGTTTTCCGGGGATGGAGTTACTACACGAAGGACAAGCCCATCCCGCTGTACTTTTCTGGGGCTGGCACCGCTGCCAGTTAAACTGAACGGGTTTTCAGCCCAATTGAATTCAGATAAAACGGTGACTGTAAAGTGGAAAATAGATGAGCAACAGGATGTGGTGAGTTATATCGTAGAAAGAAGCACCGATGGGGTAACCTTCAGCCAGGCCGGAGTTGTTTTCCCCGCTACTAATACAGACTCTTATAGCCTTATAGACCCCAATCCTGTGACCGGGAAAAACTACTACCGTCTCCGGATCAAGGAGATGGATGGTAAACTGACTTTCAGCCAGACTGTGATCGTGAGTCTGAAGGCCGGAATCGTAGTTTCCCTATACCCTAATCCTGTTATCGACAAATTAACTATCCAGCAGTTTGGTACAATTCAAAATAAAACAGCGATATTAGCTGATCAGCAGGGCAAGGTATTACAACAA
>JAEUVL010000280.1 GCA_016786965.1 Chitinophagaceae bacterium | reverse complement strand
TTCCCGTAGTATTCCATTCATTTCCTCGTTGCCATAGCTGTTAGGTATCCCTTCCTTTCTGATCCGTATATGCAAGTTTCCGTCACCTGCGTGACCATAGCACACCACTTCAAAATCATGCCTCACCCCCAACTCTTTCACGCCACGGATAAGCGCCGGAAGTTCTGCTCTCGGAACTACCGTATCTTCTTCAATAGTATAGCCGATCATTTTTACTGCCTCTGCCACCCTGCGGCGCAACTTCCACAGTTCTGCTTTTTGCTGCGCATCATCTGCAAAATAAATTTCTCCAATGTCATATTGCGTTAAGAGATTGCCAATTGCTTCCATCTCGCCCATCAGCACCTCCATATTATTACCATCCGTTTCAATGATCAGGTGGGCGGCCGTATCATCAGTAACTGGTACGGCTGTGCTGTCCACCATCTTGCTTACTATTTTCAGCGCATCGATCTCCATCAGTTCCATAGCACTGGGAACAAATCCCGCCCTGAAAATGGCGCTTACCGCTTCACCCGCTTGCTCCAGGTTTTTGAAAGGGACCAGCATCAGCAGGTCGTATTGTGGAAGCGGTATAAGTTTCAGCACAATTTTGGTAACGATCCCCAGCGTACCCTCACTGCCTACCACTAATTGAGTAATATTGTAACCGGTGGAATTCTTCAGCACATTCGATCCTGTCCAGATAACCTCTCCATTGGCCAGCACCACTTCCAGGTTCAACACATAATCCTTCACCACTCCGTACTTTACGGCTTTAGGACCACCGCTGTTCTCGGCAATATTACCTCCGATAAAACAAGAACCGCGGCTGCTGGGGTCTGGAGGATAAAAAAGGCCTTTCTCCTTCACTGCATTTTGCAATACTTCGGTTATCACACCGGGCTCAGTGGTCACTTGTAAATTCCGTTCATCGATATGCAGGATAGAATTCATTCTTTCGGTGGATAGCAGCACACCGCCAAGTTGTGGAAGGGCGCCACCACTAAGTCCGGTACCGGCTCCTCGGGGTGTAACGGGTATGCCA
>JAEUVL010000234.1 GCA_016786965.1 Chitinophagaceae bacterium | reverse complement strand
TGACGGCCAGGAAGAGTAAAGCTGTTTAATAATCCCCGGCACAGGCAATAAAAAACCCGTTCTGCCAAAGCAAAACGGGTAATGTATCAGATCAATTTCATTTATTCCACACTCCAGCTCATCTCACCACCCTTCTCATCCTTCAGGTTAATGCCGAGGGCAGCCAATTGATTCCTTATTTTGTCTGAGGTGGCAAAATCTTTCTTGCTCTTCGCTTCCTTACGGATATCGATCAGCAATTGCATTACGCCCTGCAGTTTCGTGTTATCAGCCTCATTCACCGCCTGCAGTCCGAACACATCTTCCAGGTAGTCTTTGAACTTTGCTTGCAGCAGTTCCAGTGTTTCCTTAGCAATAGCGCTAATCGCTATTGTTTTATCCTTCATAGAATTGATCACCGGCACCAGTTCAAACATACTTGCCAGCACCCTTGCCGTGTTGAAATCATCACTCATATGTTCATCAAATTCAGCCACCAGTTTGTTTACTTTATCATTCAGTTCAGCATCAATGCTATTTTCACCAGCCTCCCATTCAAAATCCTTCAATGCCTCATAAGCATCCCACAATCTTTTCATCCCTTTCTCCGCTGCCTGTAATGCCTCGTTGCTAAAGTCTAAAGTGCTGCGGTAGTGGGTTTGCAGCATAAAGAAGCGCACATTCATCGGGGCATAGGCCTTCTCCAGCAGTGGGTGTGAACCGCTGAACAACTCCTCTGGTAAAAAACCATTCCCTGCACTCTTACTCATCCGCACTCCATTCACCGTCAGCATATTGGTATGCATCCAGTATCTCACCGGAGAAGTTTTGTAGCAGGCCTGCGATTGGGCTATCTCGTTAGTATGGTGCGTAGCTGCCAGGTCCATCCCACCGCCATGAATATCAAACTGTTTACCCAGGTACTTTTCACTCATGGCCGAGCACTCAATGTGCCAGCCCGGAAATCCCATGCCCCATGGCGATGGCCATTGCATCAGGTGCTCAGGTCCCGCTTTTATCCAAAGGGCAAAATCAAGCCGTCCTCTTTTTTCATCCTGTCCGCCTAGTTCCCGGGTGCCTTCCAGCAGGTCTTCCAGTTTGCGGTTGGTCAGTATGCCGTAAGGTTTCTCTTTGTTGTACTTTTCTACATCAAAGTACACCGTTCCATCCACCACATAAGCATAGCCATTGTCGATTATTTGCTGGGCCATCCGTATTTGTTCGGTGATGTGTCCCGTAGCAGTAGGCTCAATGGTAGGCGGTAGCGTATTGAAAAGTTCCATCACTTTATGAAAACCCACAGTATACCTCTGCACTATTTCC
>JAEUVL010000052.1 GCA_016786965.1 Chitinophagaceae bacterium | reverse complement strand
GTTGGCCTGTTCGGTGTTGTAGCAGCTGAAGAAGAACCAGTCGTGCGAAGGTCCGCGACCGCCGCGTGAAAGGTCAAAGTCTATACCGGGAAGAAGAATCTGGAAAGCAACGTTCATGTGCCCGGATTCCTTGTCGATGCCGACAAATGAAACCGTTCCTTTAAAATTCTGCTTGTAGGTATTGATGGGCACGTCAATGTTGGCGCCTGCATAATCCAGCGGGAAAGAGAAACGCGTACCGGCCACTGCATACTCCGAATTTTCAGTGAGGAAAGGGGAGCTGTGGTTACCCGATGCGTTGGGTATTTCAATGATCTCTTCGGTTCTGAATGTTTTCAGGCTGATGCGTGCGATACGCGGTGTGTTGTTGCCGTTTATAAAGGCCCATTTGCCATCGTGCTCCCCATTGGTGGTGGAAAGCGCAATGTGGTGGGAGTCGTCCCATGGAGTAAATCCATGTGAGGTCATCAGCATGGGTTTTGTTTCTTCAGAATATCCCCATCCGCTTTCGGGCGACTGTGAAAAAACGGGGATTTGCCTGAATACCCTTCCGGAGGGTAAGCCCACCACGCTCACTTGTCCGCTGAAACCACCGGAAACGATATTGTAAAACTCATCGTGCTTGCCCGGAGCGACATACACTTTTTCCGCCGCATCTCCGGTAATGGCCTGGCTGGGGTTTTTGGGTGCACAACCGTTCATCGCTGCCAGTAAAAGTGGCAGGGCCGTGGCAATCATTAATTTAAAGCTTTTCATAATTAGTTGATTAAAGTGAATTGTATGGTTAGGACTCGTTTATTTTTCACCGTCGTTGTGGCGCATAAGTTCAAGAAGCTGCCGGGCTTCCTCAGAGCTGACATTTTGATTGGGCATTCTGACCAGACATTGTTCAAGTAGCTTCTGGGCTTCCTCATCCGTTTCCAGCATCATGTCAACGTTGGTTATCATGTTGATGATCCAGGTAGGCTGACGACGTTTGGTTATGTCTTTCCATCCCGGACCCACGAGTTTCTCGTCAGTCAATTTGTGGCAGGAAAGACACTTGGTGTCGTAAATTTTCTGGCCTGCTCCAACCCATTCCTGGTTCAGGGGAGTGTTTAAGGCAATTTCTTTTACTTCTGTTCCATGTACTTCCGGTTGCTCAACAGCGGCATCTACCGGTGAAGGAGAGTTCTTGGCAGCCTCTTCCGCTTCCTGGCGCGAGGTGCAGGCAAAAATGGACAGGCTGAGTAAACCGGCCAATAAGATTTTTGTTTTCATATGTAGAAGATTAGGGTTTGATGGGTTTAAATATAAAAAGATATTATTATCTTTTATTCGAAATGCAAACCTAGCGGGTACTGCTGAACCTGAAAATGATTAATCTCACATTTCCGGCTGATTTCAGTTGCCAGCCCGAAGGCAACCTGTTATTAATCAATTTGTTGAATTTTATGTGAATAGCTTGCTTTTTATTTGTGACAATTCTCACTGTGTGATGTACCCAATCGTTTTTAATTTGCATAACCATGTTATCGAAAACATTCGCCTATGCGCTCAGGGCTGTGACCTACGTTGCGGTGCACAGTAAAGAAGGAAAGAAAGTGAATCTGGAGCAATTGTCGGAGGGTATTGATGTGCCGCAGCCTTTTCTGGGGAAGATTATGCAGGATCTTGTTCGTCAGGGCGTTTTAAAATCCATGAAAGGACCGGGCGGTGGATTCTGGACCGATGAATATTCATTGAAATTGCCGGCTTTTGAAATTCTGAAGGCAACGGATGGCTACGCGGTATTAACTTCCTGCCTGATGGGCAAGAAGAATTGCAACAGCAGTTTACCCTGTCCCTTGCATGCCGAGTATGCACTTTGCCGTGATACCTTATTTGATGCCTTGAGAAATACGCGGATTTCAGACCTGGCTCAGAAGGTGGAAGCGAAGGAGATTTTTTTAGCAGAAGATAATTGAAGGTCCGGTAAAGACATAAAAAAAGCTTCCTTTAAGGGAAACTTTTTTTATGTCTTAGGGATTCACCCTTACATCACCTGTATTTTCCGGATTCCTGTACCTGCAGAGGTGCTGAGGTGAACAAAATAGAATCCCGGAGGCAATGGCCCCGCATCAAGGGTTGTTTCGTTTTTACGGAAAGGCAGAATTTCCTCGATCAGTTTTACGCCATTGACAGAATAAATTGCCACCTTTTCGATGGCGATGTCTTTTCCGGTACGGATGCTGATGTTATCACTGGCCGGATTGGGAAACACCTCGAAG
>JAEUVL010000013.1 GCA_016786965.1 Chitinophagaceae bacterium | reverse complement strand
GTACAGCCAGAAAGAAGCTTTGGGGGCTTTGCCAATGAACTGGCCGGGAATATTAGCGGCAATGGTAGAAAAACAATTCATACCATGACTGCCATCGTTGATCACATTTGATTCGCGGGCCACAAAATCCCAGGTGCCGAGCACCTGGCCATTGGCATTCACACTGTCAAATGCTTTCAGGTTAGTGTAATTGGTAAATCCGTTATCCAGCATGGCGATCTGCATACCCTGGCCACGGAGGCCGATATTATGCAGGAACTCGCCATTGTGCAGGTGTATCTCGTTAAAGGAGTTGGTACCGTAATTAAAATAATCAGCTGCAACACGGCCGCCTGACGGTGGCAGTTCGGTAATGATCTCTTCTCCTGCAAATTTGTTGCGGGTGCTTCTGCCGCCTTCCGGTATTTTAGAAGCAATACCTGCAACGCTTTGCACAAAAGGCAGTGCATTGATTGCGGTGATGGCATTGGCATCGGTGGTAAAAATGGAAACGGAGTTCAGCCATTTGGACGCATTCAGAATGGTAACGTTCGGGATATTATCTATCTGGTTGATATAAGAAGGAGTAACGGGCAGGTCTGCACTGTCTATGCTGATGCCGTACCGGGTCCTCCTGTCGAGTGCCCGCTGTGATAAATAATTCAACGGCGTGCTAAAGTAAAAAGGGCTGTTGCCTTTGTGTTTCAGTTTTACAACGTAGCGATTAAACTGTGCTGATGATTCACGAACAAAGAGAAAAGCAACACTAAGCAGGAGTAACGTTTTTTTCATAACTGACACTGGGGCTGATAATGTTCAAATTTAACACCAAAACCCGGATTAGTTATGATCGATCATCCACATCGTGATGCCAAATCCGTGGTAGGAGAAATTCGGTCCGCCCGGAACGGCCCGGTCGGGCTGGTATTCGTAAATGCTGTATTCCCTGTACACCAGGCCAATATTTTTGGCGTACTTCTCTACCGCTACCGACTTTGATCCGAATGCGCTGTTTACCGTAACGGGAATATTGAACACTTCATCTGCCTGCTGCACGGTTATCACATCGGCGTAATTATTATTGCGGTAGCTGAAGGAAGTGGCCGGGCCGTCATAATAAAAATCCCAATCTTCCATGGTGTTATCTATGCTGAAATCGTAGAGTGAACCATACGCATCAAGCGGTAAGTAACGGTTGCCTTTCCAACTGAAGCCATTGGTGATGGGCAGGTGCATCTTGATGAACCGTAAATTATCTTCGCGTACTTCCAGTTGATCATTGAGGGCCGTAATAAAATAAGAACCATTCGGTACCCAGGGCTGTGCCGGTGTCCAGGAGGTGGCATCCACCGAATCACGGATGAACCGGAACACCCGGTAGGCGGGCCTGCCGAGGTTATCTGT
>JAEUVL010000157.1 GCA_016786965.1 Chitinophagaceae bacterium | reverse complement strand
ATGAATGGCGAATATGAACCTGCTATTGTGAAAGTGACCATCACCAAATTGAAGGAAGAAAAAAGACTGGTCCGCGACCGCTATTGGGAACGCCCCGATCAGTTTACCATGAGCAAGGAAGAGTACATTAAAAACTTCCCGTATGATGAATATGACAATGAAACAGATTATAAAAGCTGGGCAAAAGGCCAGGAAGTATTCAGCAAAGCAGATTCTGCGCTTGAGAATGGGGATTGGAAAGTAGGAAATGGGAAATACGCTCCTGGTTTCTATATCATTGAAATGGAAACAAAGGATAAGACCGGCGAAATAGTCAAAGACATTAAGTACATAGAACTCTTTGATGAGAAAAGTAACCAGCTAAACCGGCCAGAGTATCTCTGGAGTGGCAATAGTAAAACAACAGTAGAGCCCGGGCAAACAGCCAAAGTAGAATGGGGCTCTGCAGCAGACAATCTTTTTGTAGTACATCAGCTCGATAGAACACAGGACCGGGCTGGCTCAGCTGTCAGTTACTCCTTTGTCAAACTGAATGATCAAAAGCAAACGTTCACTTTCCCTGCTGCTGAAACAGACCGCGGCGGTTATGGTGCAGGCTGGATGTTCATTAAGCATAATCGCTTTTATCAATTGAATCATACTATCAGTATTCCCTGGACCAACAAAGCACTGACGGTAGAATACGCCAGTTTCCGGGATAAAACATTGCCAGGCAGTGAAGAGAAGTGGAAACTGAAGATCAGCGGGTATAAAAAAGAACTGGTAGCCGCAGAGATGCTGGCCAGCATGTATGATGCCTCGCTGGACCAGTTTGTGCCACATGGTTGGAGCCAGCCTTATATCTGGCCTTCTTTTTACAACAGATCCAGCTGGAATGTTTCACAGAATTTCACCCGGATCGAATCCATACAGCGATACATCAATGAGGAGGAAGGCAAATATGTGAACAAGCAATACGATTATCTTTTTAACGAAGGTGGAGGGTATTATGGTGATTACTACTCTACAAGAGGTAATCCCAGAATGATGCGTATGTATAAGTCTGAAGCAGCACCGGAAATGATGGCTGGGGCACCGGTAGCAGCGGATGGAGACATCGCATCTCAAAATAAAGTCGTGTCTTATAATAATGGTCTCGCAGGAAAAGTATCCGGATTGATAGTTGACCAAAAGAAAAAAAATGGGGATGGTGTAAATGACCAATCAGATGAGGGAAAATCTGGTCAGCCATCCGGGGATGTAAAGATCCGCAAGAACTTCAACGAAACAGCTTTCTTCTTCCCTGACCTGCGAACAGACAGTACCGGAGCTATAGAGTTTTCCTTTACTATGCCGGAAGCATTGACCAAATGGAAATTCATGGCCCTGGCACATACCAAAGATGCCGCCTTTGGCAGCAGCACCAAAGAGATCGTTACTCAAAAAGAACTGATGGTGCAGCCCAATGCTCCCCGCTTCCTGCGGGAGGGTGATAAAATGGAATTCAGCGCCAAGATCGTTAACCTGACCGGTAAAGAGCTCACCGGCACGGCCGAGTTCCAGCTTTTCGATGCCGAAACAAATGAACGAATAGATGGCCGTTTCAAGAATGTAATGCCCAATCAATATTTTACGGTAGCCGCCGGCCAAAGTGAAGCCGTGAAGTTCCCGATAGAAGTACCGTATCAATTCAATAAAGCACTGGTATGGAGAATAGTGGCTAAAGCCGGCAACTATAGTGATGGTGAAGAAAATGCCATGCCTGTGTTGACCAACCGGATGCTGGTGACAGAAACCATGCCTTTACCTATGCGGGGTACCGGAACTAAACAATTCTCCTTTACCAAGCTGCTCAACTCCGGAACTTCTGAAACTTTGCAGCACCATGCTCTTACTCTTGAATATACTTCTAACCCCGCCTGGTATGCGGTACAGGCACTGCCTTACCTGATGGAGTATCCATACGAATGTGCCGAGCAAACCTGGAACCGGTATTATGCTAATTCACTCGCCACTTTTATTTCCAATTCATCACCCCGTATCAAACAGGTATTTGAAACATGGAAAATAAAAGATACTGCTGCGCTGATGAGCAACCTGCAAAAAAACCAGGAACTGAAGGCCGTATTGCTGGAGGAAACCCCCTGGGTATTGCAGGCAAAGAATGAAGCAGAACAAAAAAGAAATATTGCTTTGCTGTTTGACATGATCAAAATGAGTGAGCAACTGAACAGTGCGTATGATAAGTTGAAACAAATGCAAAGCAGTAATGGCGGATTTGTCTGGTTCACCGGAGGGTCTGATGACCGGTATATCACTCAATATATTGCTACAGGCATAGGTCACCTGAAAAAACTGAACGGAATCGCCAAAGGGCAGGAGGCCAAACTGAAAGCGATCCTATCAACAGCCATTCCTTACCTCGACAGGAAGATCAAAGAGGATTATGACTATCTTATAAAGTACAAGACCAACCTGAAGCAACAGAATATTGGATATACACAGATACAGTATTTGTACATGCGCAGTTTCTTCCCGGAATATAAGATCGAGGCGGCTTCGCAAACAGCCTACAATTACTATTATAAGCAGGCGCAACAATAT
>JAEUVL010001019.1 GCA_016786965.1 Chitinophagaceae bacterium | reverse complement strand
GGTGGTGGAAAGTGCCGTAGTAGGCTACCCGCATGAGGTGAAGGGGCAGGGCATTTATGCATACGTAATATATAATGGCCATCATGGCGATGCGGATATGCGGCGAAAAGATATTTTGCAAACCGTAACAAGGATCATTGGACCCATTGCCAAACCTGATAAAATTCAGTTTGTAAGCGGGTTGCCCAAAACAAGAAGCGGCAAGATCATGCGGCGCATTTTGCGCAAGATTGCCGAAGGCGAAACAGAGAACCTGGGCGATACCACAACGCTGCTGGACCCGGGAGTGGTGGTGGAGATCGTGGAGGGAAGAGAAATCTAAAGATCACATTAAATATTTTACAGTAACGCCCTGAATAAAATCTAGGAGAGTTATTGCTTCAATATTAAAAGCCGCAACCGTAAAATGATTGTATGAATGTTACGATAGGGATGCTGGGACTAATCTATTTTCTGGCGCTGTTCTTTTGGGTACGCTATCTTTATTATCGTTCGTTACGAACGGCGGAAGCAAGAGCAGTCATGTATAAAAGACTGGCAGCGGCTATTACATATATTCCACTTGGACTACAAGCCATTTTTTTATTTTGCTTTGCTTTTTTTCAACTGCTTCCACTGATTGATACAACTGGGGAGTTCTTTCACCAATTCATATTTCAAGGAAACCGGAAAAAAATTCCTGATTTATTTGCACTCAGGATCATTTTCATAGGATCGATGATAATAGCAATCAATTACCTATTGCTACGGGAAGCAGGCTTGCTAAAGGATAAGGGTGCAGCATTAGCATGTAAAATGATGCTATTTATTGTTAACCTGTTTTGGCTGAAAGTACTGGTACAGAATTGCGTTGACTCATTTCAATATACCAAAGCGGTACGGGCAATCATCAACTATAATAATAACTACTTGTGGTTGATGAGTGTAGTGTTAGCCGCCGTGTATGGATTTTCGGGAAGTCAGGCTGGTGCTATTGGTAGAAATAAAAAATACATAGCACTTACATCCAGAATGATATGGGTTTATTGTACAGTGCTGCTTGTAATTAGTATACCCCGTGTTATCTATCTTTTAGTAAGCTCTTAAAGAGATTGTAATCAATTGGACTTTGTGATTTTTTAAAATACCCTGCCCGGGGTATGCCCTGTTCCGTTTTTCTCCGGTAATTTGGATAAATTGTTCTCATGCGATACTTTTTGTTTATCCCATCAATCTTTATGTTCAGTTTTTGCAAAGCACAAAAACTAACAAGAGCTGAGTTGGAACTTCTTGCTCCGGACACATTTACCTGCACCCCGGTAAAGAACCAGTATATGTCCTCCACCTGCTGGAGCTTCTCCAGCACCTCATTGCTGGAAAGCGAATTGCTGAAGGCGGGCAAGGAAGAAACTGACCTGAGTGAAATGTTCGTGGCCCGCCATTCGATGGTGAGGAAAATACAACGCCACCTGAAACTGAAAGGAGGCAACTTCTTTACACCCGGTGGGCAATTTCATGATATGATATGGGTACTGAAGAATATGGGCATGGTGCCGGAAGAAGTGTATTCAGGTAAAGCGAAGGGGGCGCTGAATCATAACCATGAAAAACTGGATACAGTCCTGGCCCGGTTTGTAAAGGCCTGTGTAAGTAATGGTGTGACAGAACTGAACCAGCGGGAACAGTCATTTGTAGATAGTGTGCTGGATAGCCATCTGGGACCGGTGCCGCAAGAGTTTATGTATAAAGGACGGACCTATACGCCGCATTCTTTTGTGGAGCAATACCTGGCCATCAACCCTGATGATTATGTGGAGATCACTTCTTACAACCATCATCCGCTCTACACCAAATTTGTGCTGGAAGACAAATACAACTGGACGGGTGATGAATACTGGAATGTGTCGTTTGCTGATTTT
>JAEUVL010000993.1 GCA_016786965.1 Chitinophagaceae bacterium | reverse complement strand
GAAGAAGTGGCCGGAACTGTCGGTGACGATCTCCATCGCTTTACCTCCGGTAACCACATTCATCAAAAATACTTTTGAAAGAACAGGCTTATTATCCGGAGAGAGTACCTGTCCGCTGAGTATATTGTCCTGGTCGGGCAGGTGCTGCAATGTGTTTTCTTTGGTGATGTATTCAGTAAAATCAAAATAGCGGTAGCCATGCGTAAGCATCAGCAGGTCCAGTGCCGGTCCAGACTTGGGTTCTTCTTTTTTAAAATAGAATTGCGGCTCCTCTATCTTTCCTTTCAGTTCACTGCTTAATAACAACCAGGAGAGAATATGGTCCTGCTTATCATCGGCAAAGGTCCAAAGCTTATCATCCACTACAGATAAAGAAAAATTGGAAGGAACAGGTTTGTTGTTCACGTCCAGTGTTTGGATGCTGAGTTTTACTTTTTCCCGGGGCGCATACTTTTGTTTGTCCATGGTGATGTGTACCCGCAGGTTCTTGTCTTCATTGGTAAATACCAGCCGTTCGGCCAGCGGCATATCACCGGCAGTAAAGAGGGTGAACTGTGCAATGCCCGTGGGAAAAACAGCCTCATCAAGGGTTATGGTATTGATGCCCTTCCGCAACTGTATCTTTTGCAGGTGATAAGTCGTATTGCGGAACGAACCTTTCAGTTTTATTTCCATGCGGGCGGAGGCCGTAAGATTAAAGATGATCTTTTTATTGGCCTGTGTCACCTGCATTACCACACCATCGGCGGCAGCCAGTGGCAGGTAATATTCTTTATTGATACTGGCAGGGGATGTGATCACGGCTTTATAACTGAGCCCTGCCTGCGGGGTGAAAAGAAATTTACCCATACCAAAATGATAACTTTCAAAAGAAGCAACCGTAGCGCCGTTGTTGTCTTTGATCAGTCCTTTAATATCGGCGGCTTTACCATTTTCATTCAGGGCTTTAAAAGCAACCGTGCTGGTAATACCTTCCACCAGGGTGCCGCCTTCGGGCATGAACTGCAGGTCGATATTGTTCA
>JAEUVL010000967.1 GCA_016786965.1 Chitinophagaceae bacterium | reverse complement strand
TGCTCCCTTTTCTTTGGCGGCGACGATAGATTGTTCAGTTACATTTTTGCCGCTTTCCTGCACTTGGGCAGCAATGGTCAGCAAGGCTTTCATTTTTTCACTTACCGGTGCGGTAATAATATTTTGTTTTATTTGTGCAGTTGTATTTTTTTCACCCAGCAAAAGATCAGCAGCAGCAGTATGGGCCGTTGTGCAGAATTTACATTCATTGCGATGTGAGACGATAGTGGCGATCAATTCCCGTTCGCCTTCTGTTAAGGAAGAGGGACCACGAAGCAGCAGCTGTGTTAATTCCCTTATGGGTTGTGCACTGTCTTTCCGGTATTCCAGCAAACCGGTGATGCCGGGCAGGTGTTCTTCTAAAGGTATGTAAGGCATAGTGTACTATTTAGCTGAAAAATAAAAAAGAGGCGTCAGTAAAGACTTACAACGCCGTTTTGCTTTGTCTGTAAAAATAGTTGCGGTGCCAGGTGGTTGCACTGTATATTCAATCAGTTATATTCTAGTTACTTACTTTGGTCAGCCGTATTGAAAGAACTGTGTTAAGAAAAAAGAGGCGTCAGTAAAGACTTACAACGCCGTTATGCTTAGTCTGTCAAAATTTATTCTGCTCCGTCGGTCAATGCCCTGGCAATGGCATACTCTCCCACCTTATTGCCAGTTTCCAATCCTCTGGTACAATCACTTCGATAGTGAATGGCACCATATATCCGTGACTCAGATGCTTCTTTGGCCATGGCAGTGTATTCAGCTGCTTTTGGTTTTATAATATGACCAAGTATAGTGGCCGCCGCACCGCTGAATGTGGAGTGTCCGGAAATGTATGACGGGAAATTGGGCAAGCCTGTTGTTGTTTTTATCCTGGGATCTATTTGCGAGGGCCTTGGGTTAAAGTAGAGATACTTTGCATCCCAGCAGGCGATAGCGGCATCCATCAGTGCCATATTTAACAAGCCCATATTCCTGGCCCAGCGTACTTCACTGAAGTTTTGTTTTACAAAATCTTCTGTGGCAATGGCATTCCAATGACCAGGTGGTGTGTAAGTAGCTAGGCCATCGGCCCAAAAATGAGCTATCCTTATTTGCTCCCTAGTAGGGTTTTTACTGAAACTATATACTTCAGCCACTTCATCTTTGAATTGTTGTGAAGAAGTGGAAGGCGGCGCAGCCGGGCGAATAGTGGTTACCATGGTCAATGAATCAAACAAAAATGTTTTCACTTTGCCAAACAATGGCAGCATTGGCGGTCGCTTGGGTGATTCCTGGCTTATCCATGGTATTTCTCCTCTTGCTATGGCATCATTCTCCATTTGTGTCCAGATGGTTTGATTGCCAATAGCAGCACCAGCCCTGTCGCCTCTGGCACGGGTCACAAATTTTTGAGCCACTGATTTTCCCAGAGTTTCACCAGCTTCCAGGTCGCTGCGAACGTTGGCACCTGCAATGATTCTTGCTCTTTTATGCTCTTCTGCTTTCAGTTGGATGAATTCCTGGTCGCCCGGAAACAAAAGTTTTAATAACTCTGTTGTTACGCCAATCACCACTGCATCTTCAGAGGGATAAGACGGCAGATCAGATTTAGGGATGAGCACATTTACTGTCGGATCAGCATTGTAAGGTGCTGGACGGTTGTATAGTTTTTTATAATGCCATGCTGCCACCAGTGCATCGTATTGTGCAGCGGCCACATAGGCATAAGCTCGAGCAGCATAGGGTGGATTAGCAAACGGGAACTGCGGATAAGCTAATGGATTATTGGCGCTGGGAAAGGGATATGTTCCATCCGCATTTTGATAAGGGGGCAAGTTGTGCAGTGCCACCAGCTCCCGCATAATTTCATTCCACCTTAAAACAGCACCGGCACTCCAGTACTTTACACTGTTCTTTTCATCCCGCGTCATTTTGGCCTGGAAGCTTTTTATCTCATTTACCTGGGCAATATAATCGGGAGTGGTAGTGGCAATAGGTGCAGCTACCGGGAATTCTGTAGGGCCAGTCAATAGAATTGGTTTCCAGGTGCCTGCATTTATATCAGTAGACGCCGGTTGCAAAGCTGGGAAATCCATATTTCGCTCTGTAATGTCTTTTGAACAGGAGTAGAGCAGTACGGCCGCAAGCATTATATATAGTAGATTTATTTTTTTCATGACGTTTATTTTTTTGACTTATTTGTATCAGCTTTTTCTTTTTTGGCAAAATTGAATACATAGAATATTCCTGCACCAAAGCCGGTAGCTTGTCCCATGTTTCTTCCTGCAATGGTGGTGAATCCATTGGCAACTAAGGAAAGCGGCGGATGAAAACGCATGGGGTATTTCAGGTTTAATCCGATTCTTGTTGCATTCATCCGGTTGCTTGGGAATGGCATGTTGTTGCGTGTAATATCAAATCCGTCAAGTGTTGTCCAGTTATCAAGCACCAGTTCAGCGTAGGCGCCTTTGTCGCGGTAGCCGGCCCGGAAATTGAAAGAGGCAGCATCCGGCATCTTCACTTCATTGCTGTAATGCATCTCAGTTGTGTAGTAGGCAGTACGATCAATTTCAATATTGCTTCTTCTTACATAGGTACCGGATAAAGTGGCAAACCAGGCGCCACGTTGATAATCAGCCATAGCCCTGAGCGATAAGTTTTTACTTTCCAAACCAATAGACATGGGTAAAAAATCTGCGGTGTAGTTGGAAGCCGGCAATGAATAACCACCGATAGCAAACAGGGATAATCTTCCTTGCCCCATCTTTTTAGTGTAGGCTTTCCACTTTACCCACAATGAGATGTCTTGTATTCCTTTCAGCCCTTTTAGCTGACCGGCAGATGCTTTTGTTTTTACATACGGTACACCAAACAATACATTCAGTTTGTTGGTGATCCCATAGTTGCCCATGACGCTGGACATGGTGGTGGAAACTTTTCCCAGGTTGGCATTATCTCTCTTTAATGTGCCTTCCCAGTAGTTTTTCCAACTGCTATGAGCATACATCGGCCCTATACAAAAGGCATTCTTTTCCATCATTATAGCATCAATATCAGTCTGGGCACCTGCCTTAATACTGATAAGGAATACTGTGAGTAACAGTAGCTTCTTCATAAATAGTTTTTTTATAAATGACTTTGCTGCAAATAACCTGCTGCTTCCAGCGGGTCATTTCTACAGATAAATAGGTTTTTTTTAAAAGCGAAACGATACACCAGCTGTCACCGCATAGTCGGCAAAAGCGGCATCTCCATGAACATCGGTGCCGGTGTCAGCACTTCGCAGTTTGTCAGCATAGCTTTTTGTCCTGTTTCTTTCCAGGGCCACGGGGATAGATAAGTAAAGCGTTGCTTTTTTGGCCTGGTATGAAAAAACCGGTTCGAGGGAGGTCACGAACCCTGGTCTGCGGAAACCTTTATCGCCGCCGATAAGATCGCTGCTGGGAATAGCTTCCAGCCGAATACCACCGGTAAAAGTAAGTTTGCCCGTCATATAGCTTGCACCCCCTCTTATCATATACTGATCAGGTACACTCATGGTGCTGGTAAAATATTTTAATGCGGTGGAATTAGGAGTACCTCCTCTTGCAGTCGATACGCCATTTTGTTCGCGGGGGTTGATGAGATAATAGAAATTACCATACAAACCAAACTTGTGATTGAACTGGTAATAGCTGTTCATCTCCAGTGTAAAGCCAGTGCCGCCATCGCCTAACTGTATTGACTGATCAACCGGCCCCATTACCGTACTGCCATCTGCCTTATAAAAATAATTCTGGTACTGGTAATCTCCGGTCGGTAATTTAATACCAATACCCGCCTGGATATTTCCTTTTGGATGTTTGGCAGGGTTGAACAGCCAGCGATACACACTTACCCGCATATCGCCAATTCCGAATGACCTGGTATTGTGGCGGGCCGAAGGACCACCAGCATTTCCGCCATGCTCATATAATGAAGAACGGGTGTTGGAAATTACAGGCAGGGTCATGCCTACAGACCATCGTGCATTAAAGTAGCGGGTGGCTGTAATGTCCAGAGAGTAGGTGTGATTGATCACTTCAGTGCCGTTTTCTTCTCTTTCTTTTTGTTCTATGCTGCCTACAAAGTGTTTGTATGATTTAAAATACCGGTTATTAAAATTCATCTGCCATCCTTTAGCTGCTGCCGGATTGCCAATGCTGCAGGAATTGCCATTGCTTCGGATAGCCACACAACCTTGTGCATGGCTTTTATTTTCAGCTACAGCTAATAGTGCCGTTGCTGCAATAATATATATGTATCTCATTTTTAAAATCGTTGGGTTTTGTTTCGGAATTACTTTTTCATTTTGAGACGCTGGTTCACCAGTATCCCAACTTTCTTTCCATGTTCTGTACTCACCAGGCAAGAGTTGTGAAAATGAATGCCACCGTAAAAACGGGCCCAGTTATTTTCTTCAGCAGCCTGCCGGAATGAAGTGAATGACCGGTTTTTAATGCCAAACTCCAGTTCAGATGTATCGGTGTAAGCGAAGTTGTCGCCAAATACACTGGTCAATGCTTCTGCTGAGGCTGATGAAACTGTGCTATGACCGCAGGTATATTCAGGAAAGGGCGGCGTTTGTAAGTACGGCACCCAGTTTTGATCAATATATTTATTGATGACCGTCTCAGGCCGAGCATAATTGCTCCTGAATTTTTCATCCCAGCATTGAATAAAAGCATCAAACATGGCGATAGCTGTTTTTGTATAAGCGTACACCGTTGTAGCATAATCTGATTTAGCCTTTTGTGCAGCTATGCCTACAATATTCATCCAGTGACCGGGAGGAGAAAATTTCTTGGTCATAAACATAATATGACCAGATACATTCAGCCTGTTTCCCAGGTCATCCCAGAATTCAGCTATGTGTTTTTGTTCATCTGTTAAACTGTCGCCTGCATTTTTTACTGCCATCACTTCCTGGTAATACTTGCTTTGTTTATTGGTAATGTCAAATTTTGGCGGCGGCGGCGGCGTAAACTGGTTAGCACTGTCCATCACCATGGTCCTTATCTCTCTCCAATGTGGTTCTAACGCCTGTGCATACATCGGGGGAGTGGGTATCCATCTGCCCGGGGAGTCCAGCACAGCATACTTAGATGCCGTCCGGGTTTGCGCATAGTTATCTTTTTTACTCCAGGCCAGGATTGACTTGCCTACCGAATCTGCATAAGCTACTGTGTTTCTGAAAACCTTGCCAGGCATTCCATGATCTTTCACCAGCTTTTTCAAACTGTCCACATAGTCCTTCATGCTGCCTTCAGGAAAAGTAACTGCTTCACCTAACTGGCAAAAAGCCAAAATAGAGGCAAAGTTGAAATCTATTTCCAATCCGGCGGCAGGTGCAGGAACTGTGGTTAGTCCGTTCAACTGACCGGCCAATGATTGATATTGCTGAGGATTGCCTGCGGCGATCACTTCGTAAGCGGCGATATTGGCATATACATAATTCCGGGAAGCTATGATAGGCGGGAAGTTGTTTTGCATCACCACATTGTTCAACTCTTTCACCGTTTTAGAATATAAAAAAGGATCGCTGGTTATTTGCTTATAATCGTTCTTCTTTTCAGTGCAGGCAATTGCAAAACACAATGCTGCAACAGCAATAAATGCTAATCGCATGATACTTATTTATTAAATAGAGAAATAGAAATGGAAAGAAAAAATAAAGGTCATCAGCATTTAGGCGGCTGATGTGGTGTCAGGATCAATACATCGGAGAGTGAGGCTGTATATCCTGTAATAAAAATCCGGTTGGCTATATCAGCCGCTGCTATATCACAAAATTGGTTCTTATCATCGTAATCGGTACTGAATGATTTAATAGACGAAGACTGCTTCTTGCCATTATTATTTTCCTGGTCTTGTCCGGTGTTTGATTTTACGAGGTTGTCAGCGGTATTCTTCAGTTGCTGGCGTGATTCGTTGGCAATACATTTCAGGACCAATACATCTCCTTCAATCTTTCTTTTGACATAAGTATATGCTTTGCCATTAATAGTGATCTCACCATAATGACGTTCGAACTCAGTATAGCGGGTTTGATAAGCCATGTTGAGCGAAACCCTCATTTCGATCAGTTGTGATTCATCGTATTCGCTATTGTCGATACGGGCTTCCAGCCGGGCATCAGCTTTTGTTTGGAGCAGGGAAATAGCAAGACGGTACCCGCACAGGTTAAATGCGAGAATGAAAATGAATAGTATGGAAGCTGATTTTCTCAATCGTTAGTTGAAGAAACTAAGATAAAATGTTTTTACCACAATTTGCGGCTGATTTATCTCAGCTGTTCTTTTCTTACTGTTATTTACCCACTGCAAACGTTTTCTTTTCCGGTCCTATGCCTTTTAAGGTCAGGCTTTTCCAGTGTTTCGGCAAGGTAGATTTGATCTGGATGATACCTTTTGGGGTTATCTCCAATCCTCCAAATCCCATCAGCACACTTTGTAAAATACCGCCAGCCCCGGTGGCAAAATAAGGATTGGTTCCGCCTTTTGTTTCTGCTATTACCCGAAATGGTGGATTCAGATTAGGAAGGTAAGCGTCTTTAAACCAATGGTAAGCTTTTTCCGCATTACCCAGCCGTGCATATAAAGTGGTAAAGACGGCCTGCGTCATGGCCGGGGTGCCTTCGTTGGGAACCCTGGTTTCATAGTATTGAAGATCTTTCAAAATGGCTTTTGGGTCGGTAACTTCTTTTAAGGGATAAGCCAGGAGGTTTACATCCGCCTGTTTAATTCCTTCTCCATTATAAGTAGCATGTTCTCGTGTTACTCCGTCAGGAAATTTAAGTATGGGGATATTATTGGCCACATTCATCCAGTCAGCATCCGGAGTGAGACCTAAAATTTTTGCAGCTTCAGTGGCAAACTGCAAATTAGCTTTTGCGGCAGCATTGGTAAAGGCATTATTATCTACGTTCTCGGCCCACTCATCTGCCGCCACTACATTTTTAATATCAAATTTACCTGGTCCGTTTCTTTCCACCCGGCTGGCCCAAAAGTCTGCAGTTGCGGAAAGGATGGGCCAGCCTTTTTCTTTTAGCCAGTTCTTATCCTGCGTTACACAATAATAATTCCAGGCAGCTATGCCCACACAGGCGGTAATATGATGTTCAAATGGTCCGCTCAATGCCCATACCGGAGTTTCTTCCACACCAGTTTCGGCACTTTCCCAGGGATACATAGCACCTTTATATCCTTTGCTGAAGGCATTTCTTTTGGCAGCATCTAATCGCTGGTATCTGTATTCGATCAGGCTTTTTGCCAATTCAGGATGCAATACAAGTACTGACGGGTACATCCATAATTCAGTATCCCAAAATACATGACCATTATAACCAAGGCCGCTTAAGCCCATTGGTGAAGGTGACAGGGCCGTGCCCTCCCGGGTGAATGAATATAAGTGATACAACATGCTGTGCACATCCTGCTGTGCCTGGTCATCACCATCAATAATAATATCGCTTGTCCAAAGGTCATCCCAGGCTTTGTTATGAAACTGTATCAATCGATCCCGTCCTTCCAGTTTGGCAAAGATGGTAGCTCTCTCGGCTTCATTCAGCGGATCATCATGATGGGCAGAAGTAATAGAAGAACCAGCAATGGAGAAATGATAGGTTTCGCCTGCTTTGATCTTCTTGCCAAATTTCATCAGGTGCATATTGTTGTCCCACATTTCATGGATCACACGGGGCTCTTCACCATGTTTTTCACTGAACAGAAAGGTATTGGAGGCACACATCAGCAATTTACCTGTAGGGCTTTTGGCAGAAGAGGTCAATAAACTGATGACCACATGCGGCCTGTCTATTTCATTATAATAATTCTGTACGTCTTTCAACGCATCCGGTGCTTCCATTACACTGGCACCGCCAATGCTGATGTCTTTTTTGGCAGTGATCGTAACATCCATCAACACTGTATAAGGTAAATGACGCAACGAATAGTAAGTATAGCTTATGGTGGCTTTATCACTATAATTAAAAGTGGTGGTAAAAGAGGCCCTCTTCATATCCAGTTCCTGCTTCATCCCAGTGGCTTCTGCTGTACCAATACTCCGGCCGTCAATATCCAGCCGCATATTCAGCAGGTTAAAGCTGCGAAGAAAATTACTTACCCTGCCTCTGCCATACAGGTCATAGGCGCCGGCTAATACCACATCTTTTACTTTAAATGGTTCTGG
>JAEUVL010000922.1 GCA_016786965.1 Chitinophagaceae bacterium | reverse complement strand
TCACCATCTCCAGGCAGTTCACCGTTTGGAAGGATAAGAAAAAATAGAACCGGTAATCTATCGGTCATACAATACCCAAGATCTGCCATAGTACCCTGATGAAAAATGCTAAGATCATACAGGCCAAATAGCCTCAAATTCGAAACTCCCGTCATTGGCGGGAGTTTTTCTTTTTGTTACCAGAAGAACTTCCTCTGGCGATGAGTAAACTCGCTTTGGCGATGAGTAAATTCGCTCTGGCGATGAGGAAACTTGCTCTGGCGATGAAGAAATTCGCTTTGGCGATGAGTAAACTCGCCTTGGCGATGAGTAAACTCGCTTTGGCGATGAGTAAACTTGCTCTGGCGATGAGGAAATTCGCTTTGGCGATGAGGAAGTTACCTTTAGTGATCAGGAAACTATTTTGCAACGAACCCGCTGCCTTAGCTGTCTCCCGAACATGAAAGTGAAGATCAAAGAAAATTCAAGGGTCGCAAAAATAGCTGCTGCGAAAATGAAAGCAGATAAAGTGGCCATCGTGTTTGGTAATACCATTCACCTCCACAATACCAGCTCCGAAGAATTTTTGCAGGACAAGCAATGGGTTTGCCACGAGCTGAAACATGTGGAGCAATACCAGCGGAATGGCTTTGCAGGATTTCTTTTTAAATATGTGTTTGACTGGATGAAAAATGGCTACTACAACAATAAATTCGAAGTCGAAGCCCGGAAAAGTGAAGGAGATGAGGAATTGATCAAAAAAACCCAATTCATTTAACTGATCAGCCATTCCACTTCCCCAAAATCGAATTCTTCCTCCACGGCATGCTGAACAACTAACCGCCCCACCGGCGATACTTTTTTTACCACCGCTTCAAATACCCTGTTCCCTTTCCTGAATTTTACCAGGTTGTCTTTCTTGTACAAACAACGGAGGTATTGTTCATAAATATGCTCAAACCCATCATGGAGCAGCAAAGAGTACTTTTCATTAATTACAGTACAAAGTTCCCTGGCCAATGCAACAGGGTCAAAGTTTTTCCCTGTGATTTGTTTAAGTGAAACCGGGTTCGCCAGGTCCTCCGGAAATATCGTTTGGGTAATATTAATACCTATACCCACCACTGCGCAGTCCCACGAGCCGCCTCCCGCCTCCCGGCTGCCAACTATAGATTCTATTAATATCCCACCCGCCTTTCTGTTTTGCCAGTACAGGTCATTCGGCCATTTTATCTTCGTGTCATCACCCGCATAGCGACTAAAAAAATCATGCGTGGCCAACGCCACACAGGCACTCAGTTGAAACTGTTGTGAAATAAGCAGTGGCTGTGGATCTAATATAAGACTGAGGATAATATTGGTGCCCTTTTCAGAAGCCCAGCTTTTTCCCCTTTGTCCTTTACCGGCTGTCTGTTCTTGGGCAAAGATGGCCATGCCATGAAGGGCTAAAAGCTGCCTCCCTGTCTGTCTTTCAGACCGTTCTGTCAGACTTGAGGCCAGTATTTGCTGCCGGGCATAGTTGTTGGTGCTGTCAACTGATTGCAGTTCAATAAATGGC